>NZ_JBHTSA010000137.1:0-21301 GCF_042795405.1 Streptomyces sp. NPDC056480
GCCCATCGCGCAGGGCGGCACCAACGTCTCCGGCGGCCAGCGGCAGCGGCTCGCCATCGCGCGGACACTGGTGCAGGGGCCGGAGATCTATCTCTTCGACGACTCCTTCTCCGCGCTCGACTACGAGACGGACGCCCTGCTCCGGGCCGCGCTCGCCCGGGAGACGGCCGACTCGACCGTCGTGATCGTCGCCCAGCGGGTCTCCACCATCCGGGACGCCGACCGGATCGTCGTCCTCGACGAGGGCCGGGTCGTCGGCACCGGACGGCACCGGGAGCTGATGGCGGACAACGAGACGTACCGGGAGATCGTGCTCTCCCAGCTCACCGAGGCGGAGGCAGCCTGATGGCCGGTCCTGGCGGACGCATGATGGCCGGTGGCGGCCCCGACCAGCGGTCGATGGACTTCAAGGGCTCGGGCAAGCGGCTGCTCAGGCAGCTGGCGCCCGAGCGCGGTGCGCTCTGGGTGATGCTGATCGCCGGTGTGCTGTCGGTGGCGGCCTCGGTGGTCGGCCCGAAGATCCTCGGCAAGGCGACCGACCTCGTCTTCGCGGGTGTCGTCGGGCGGCAGATCGAGGGCGGCACGAAGGCGGAGGCGATCGAGCGGCTGCGCGCCTCGGGCGACTCCGGCATGGCGGACATGCTGAGCGGGGTCGACTTCACGCCGGGGCAGGGGATCGACTTCTCCGCCGTCGGCGAGGTGCTCCTCGTGGTCCTCGGCGTGTACGTGGCGGCGGGCCTGCTGATGCTGGTCTCCACCCGGATGTCGATCAAGGTGATCAACCGGACGGTCTACCGGATGCGGGAGGACGTCCAGACGAAGCTGGCGCGGCTCCCCCTGTCGTACTTCGACAAGGCCAAGCGCGGCGAGGTGCTGTCGCGGGCGACCAACGACATCGACAACATCTCGCAGACCCTCCAGCAGTCGATGGGCCAGCTGATCAACTCGCTGCTCACGATCGTCGGCGTGCTCGCGATGATGTTCTGGATCTCGCCGCTGCTCGCGCTCGTGGCACTGATCACGGTGCCGGTCTCGGTCTTCGTCGCGGCGAAGATCGGCAAGCGCTCGCAGCCGCACTTCGTGCAGCAGTGGAAGACCACGGGCACGCTCAACGCGCACGTGGAGGAGATGTACAGCGGGCACGCCCTGGTGAAGGTCTTCGGCCGGCAGGCGGAGTCCGCGGAGGACTTCCGCGAGCAGAACGAGGCGCTGTACGAGGCCGGGTTCAAGGCGCAGTTCAACAGCGGCGTGATGCAGCCGGTGATGTTCTTCGTCTCGAACATCAACTACGTCCTGGTGGCCGTGGTCGGCGGTCTGCGGGTGGCGAGCGGCACGCTCTCCATCGGCGACGTGCAGGCCTTCATCCAGTACTCGCGCCAGTTCTCGATGCCGCTGACGCAGGTCGCGTCGATGGCGAACCTGGTGCAGTCGGGCGTGGCATCGGCCGAGCGGATCTTCGAGCTGCTCGACGCGGAGGAGCAGGAGCCGGACGCGCCGACCGTTTCGCAGCCTGCGGATCTCAAGGGGAAGGTCGCCCTGGAGGGCGTCTCCTTCCGCTACGAGGCCGACAAGCCGCTCATCGAGGACCTGTCAGTCACGGTGGAACCGGGCCAGACGGTCGCCATCGTCGGCCCGACGGGCGCGGGCAAGACGACCCTGGTGAACCTGCTCATGCGGTTCTACGAGGTCACCGGCGGCCGGATCACCCTCGACGGGGTGGACATCGCCACGATGTCCCGGGAGCGGCTGCGGACCGGGATCGGCATGGTCCTCCAGGACACCTGGCTGTTCGGCGGCACCATCGCGGACAACATCGCGTACGGCGCCACGCGTGCGGTGACCCGGGCGGAGATCGAGGAGGCGGCTCGGGCCGCGCACGCCGACCGGTTCGTCCGCACCCTGCCCGAGGGGTACGACACGGTCATCGACGACGACGGGGCGGGGGTCAGCGCGGGCGAGAAGCAGCTGATCACCATCGCGCGGGCGTTCCTGTCCGACCCGGTGATCCTCGTCCTCGACGAGGCCACCAGCTCGGTCGACACCCGGACCGAGGTCCTGATCCAGAAGGCGATGGCGCGACTGGCCCACGGGCGCACCTCGTTCGTGATCGCGCACCGGCTCTCCACGATCCGGGACGCGGACGTGATCCTGGTGATGGAGAACGGTTCCATCGTCGAACAGGGCACGCACGAGGAGCTGTTGTCGTCCGACGGGGCGTATGCCCGGTTGTACGCGGCGCAGTTCGCGCAGGCGGTCGCGGAGGTCGACTGAACGGGCATGTGACCCGTGCCGCATGATGTGCGGCATGGGTCACATAACCAAGAGTTCCTGGGTGCCGTCGGTCCCCCTGCGGGTGAACGCGGAGGGGGTGGAGCCGGCGGCTCTGCTGCTGGGGGCGGACGGCCGGGTCCGGGGGGACGCGGACATGGTCTTCGAGGGCCAGCCGGTCCATCCGTCGGGTGCGGTTCGCCATGAACAGGCGTCACTGGTCCTCGCGTTGCACGAGGTGGAGGCGGACGTCGAGCGGATCGTGATCGCCGGCGTGGCGGACGGCGGCGCACTGACGGCGCTCGCCCCGGACGGCGCGACCGTCGCCTCGTACGCGGTGCCGGGTTCGCCGGACGCGACCGCCGTCGTCTTCGCGGAGTTCTTCCGGGAGTCGGGCGGCTGGAAGTTCGGCGGGATCGGGAAGGGGTATGGCTCCGGACTCGCCGGACTGGTCACGGAGTTCGGCGTCGAGGTGGCGGAGGCGGAGGAGTCCTCGGAGCCGGCCGCAGCCGGGCCCGTACCGCTGGCGGGTGTGGTGAAGATGCCGGGGCAGGCACCGCCGGCCGACGGGGCGGTGGTCCCCTCCGGTCCGTTCCCGCCCGCCGACGGGGCGGTCGTCGCCTCCGGTCCGTTCCCGCCCGCCGAAGGGGCGGTCGCCCCCGGGGGCCCGTTCCCGCCGCTCGACCGGCCGTACGAGCTCGTCGAGGGCTGGGAGTTCGGCCCGGTCTTCGAGCCGTTCACGATCCTGGGCGACGACGACCAGGTGGTCACCGTGGACGGCCGTGTGCCGCCGGGGCCCGTCCTGGTGGAGGCCGCGCACGAGGACAGGGGCTACTTCGGCGTCTTCCCCCTCGACCGCAGGAACAAGGACGGGGACTACCTCTTCAACACCACGCTCCCGGACTTCACCGGAAGCTCGGTCGTCCCGGCCCCCACGGGCCGTGCCCTGCGGCTGCGCGTACGGGCGGACCGCCGCTGGGTGATGCGGGTGAAGCCCGTCGCCGCGGCGCGCCGGCTCCAAGGGACGCTGCGGGGGTACGGCCCCGAGGCGCTGCTGTACACGGGAGGGGTGGCCGACCTCCAGGTGAACTTCGAGGGCAACGAGGACGGCGGCGGCTACGTCGGCCTCTGGTGCCACGAGGTCGCCGGGCGCACCGGCCTCACGGACCGGCCCACGCTGCTCCTCAACCGCACCCACCCGCTGCGGCGCACCGTCCCGCTCCCGGCGGGTCCGCTGCTGCTGCTGTTCAAGGCCGAAGGCCCGTGGACGCTGACGGTGAAGGAGCTGGACTAGCTCCGGGGTCCTAGTCCAGGTACCCCCGCAGTTGGTCCGCGTAGGCGTGGTCCCGCAGTTTGTTGAGGGTCTTGGACTCGATCTGGCGGATGCGTTCGCGGGTCACGCCGAAGATCCGGCCGATCTCCTCCAGGGTGCGGGGCCTTCCGTCGTCGAGGCCGTAGCGGAGCTGGACGACCTTCCGTTCGCGCTCGCCGAGGGTGGAGAGCACGTCCTCCAGGTGGCGGCGGAGCAGCAGGAAGGCGGCGGACTCGACGGGTGAGGCGGCGTCGCCGTCCTCGATGAGGTCGCCGAGGGCGACGTCGTCCTCCTCGCCGACGGGGGCGTGCAGGGAGACGGGTTCCTGGGCGAGGCGGAGCACCTCGCCGACCCGCTCGGGGGCCACGTCCAGCTGGGCGGCGACCTCCTCGGCGGTGGGTTCGTAGCCGCGTTCCTGGAGCATGCGGCGCTGGACGCGGATGACGCGGTTGATGAGTTCGACGACGTGCACGGGGACGCGGATGGTCCGGGCCTGGTCGGCGAGGGCCCGGGACATCGCCTGGCGGATCCACCAGGTGGCGTACGTGGAGAACTTGTAGCCGCGCGCGTAGTCGAACTTCTCGACGGCCCTGATGAGGCCGAGGTTGCCCTCCTGGACGAGGTCGAGCATGGTCAGGCCGCGGCCCACGTACCGTTTGGCGACGGAGACGACGAGGCGGAGGTTGGCCTCGATGAGCTTGCGTTTGGCGATCCTGCCGAGGACGACGAGCCGGTCCAGGTCGCTCGCCAACCGGGAGTCCAGGTCGGGGGTGTTGGCGAGTTTCTCCTCCGCGAACAGACCCGCCTCGACGCGGCGGGCGAGGTCGACCTCCTCCTCGGCGGTGAGCAGCGGGATGCGGCCGATCTCGCGGAGGTACTGGCGGAAGAGGTCGGAGGAGGGCCCGTTTCCGCCGGGGTCGGGGCGGCGGCGCTGGGGTGGTATCTCCGGCGGCTCGTCCGGTGCGGCGGCGGGCGGTTCCTGGGACACGATCCGGGTCTGCACGGCGGGCGACCTCCAGGGGGGTGATCGCTGCCGGTCCGGGGGCGTAGGGCAGCGGGACGACACCGTTACCCAGTGTGGGGTACGACACAGTGAGCCCACGAGGGGCGTGCGGTGACTTTTTGAGACCGGGACGTGACTGACTGTGCGTCAGAGTGCGGCGGCGCCGTTGTTCCGCAGGGACTGGCCGTACTGGGTGAGGACCCAGAGCTCGTTCTGGACGGCGGCGAGCTGCTCGGGGTCGCCCTGGGCGCCGAGGCGGGCCAGGGTGCCCTGGACCTCGCGGATGCGGCGGTCGACGGCGCGGAGCCGCACGGTGACGAGCTGGTCGCCGGCGTAGGCCTCGTCGACGGTCTTGGCGAAGATCGTCTCGACGGCGAGTTCGGTGACGAGGGCGCGCACGGTGTCGTTGGGCGCGGCCTCGCGGACTGTGTCGAGGTAGTCGGAGGGGGCTCCGGTGGCGCCTCCGGCGTCCTGGACGCACTGGCGGACGGCCGCGTAGGGCGGGGCGGTGAACTCGTCGGCCCCGTAGGCGTCGAAGGCCGGGGAGACGAGCTCGGGGCGCTGGAGGGCGAGCTTGAGGAGTTCGCGCTCGGTGCGGTGGGCGGGGCTGCGCAGGTTGAGCGCGGGGCCGGAGGGGACGGCGGCCGTGGCCGGGGCGCTGGTGTCGTAGCCGCGCTGCTGGGGCTGCTGCTGCGCGGGGCCCTTGCCGCCGCGGTCGCGGGCCCAGCGGGCGAGCTGGGCGACCCGCTTGACGACGAACTGGGTGTCGAGGATGCCGAGCATGCCGGCGAGCTGGACGGCGACCTCGTGCTGGGCGCCGATGTTCTTGATCCGGGCGACGACGGGCGCGGCCTCGTCGAGGGCGGCGGCGCGGCCGGCCGGGGTCTCCAGGTCGTACCGCTTCACGATCTGGCGGAGCGCGAACTCGAAGAGCGGGGTGCGGGGCTGGACGAGGTCGGCGACGGCCTCGTCGCCCTTGGCGAGCCGCAGGTCGCAGGGGTCCATGCCGTCGGGGGCGATGGCGATGTAGGTCTCGGCGGCGAACTTCTGGTCGTCCTCGAAGGCGCGCAGGGCGGCCTTCTGGCCGGCGGCGTCGCCGTCGAAGGTGAAGATGACGCGGGCCGAGCCGTTGTCCATGAGGAGCCGGCGGAGGATCTTGATGTGGTCGCCGCCGAAGGCGGTGCCGCAGGTGGCGATGGCGGTGGTGACGCCGGCCAGGTGGCAGGCCATGACGTCGGTGTAGCCCTCGACGACGACGGCCCGGCTGACCTTGGCGATGTCCTTCTTGGCCAGGTCGATGCCGTAGAGGACCTGGGACTTCTTGTAGATCGGGGTCTCGGGCGTGTTGAGGTACTTGGGCCCGTTGTCGTCGTCGCGGAGCTTGCGCGCGCCGAAGCCGACGATCTCGCCGCCGACGTCCTTGATCGGCCACATGAGGCGGCCGCGGAAGCGGTCGATGGGGCCGCGGCGGCCGTCCTGGGAGAGGCCGGAGAGGATCAGCTCCTTGTCGGAGAAGCCCTTGCCGCGCAGATAGCGGGTGAGGTGGTCCCAGCCGGCCGGGGAGTAGCCGACGCCGAAGTGGGCGGCTGCGGCCTGGTCGAAGCCGCGCTCGGCGAGGAACTTGCGGCCGATCTCGGCCTCGGGCGAGTCGAGTTGCTCGATGTAGAACTGGGCGGCGACCTTGTGCGCCTCGACCAGGCGGATGCGCTCCCCGCGCTGGTGGCCGGGGTTGTAGCCGCCCTCCTCGTACCGCAGGGTGATGCCCGCCTTGGCGGCGAGGCGCTCGACCGTCTCCGAGAAGGAGAGGTGGTCGATCTTCATCACGAAGGCGATGGTGTCGCCGCCCTCCTGGCAGCCGAAGCAGTGGAAGAGTCCCTTGCTGGGGCTGACCTGGAAGGAGGGCGACTTCTCGTCGTGGAAGGGGCAGAGACCCTTGAGGTTTCCGCCGCCCGCGTTGCGGAGCTGGAGGTACTCGGACACGACGGCGTCGATCGGGACCGCGTCCCGGACCGCCTTCACGTCGTCATCGTTGATCCTGCCTGCCACGCATGAAGTCTACGGGTGGGCGGAGGTGATCAGACCAGGCTCTCCAGGGGTACGGAGGCGTCGGCGAGGGCGTCGGGGTCCACGGCCGTACGGGAGCGGATGAGCTGCTGGACGGGATCTGTGACGTCCCACACATTCACGTTCATCCCGGCGAGGACCCGGCCGTCCTTGAGCCAGAAGGCGATGAACTCGCGCTTGCCGGTGTCGCCGCGGACGACGACCTGGTCGTACGTGCCGGGGGGCGCCCAGCCGGAGTACTCCATGCCCAGGTCGTACTGGTCGGAGAAGAAGTAGGGGACGCGGTCGTAGGAGACGCGCTGCCCGAGCATGGCGCGGGCGGCGGCCGGGCCGCCGTTGAGGGCGTTGGCCCAGTGCTCGACGCGGAGCCGGGTGTGGAGCAGCGGGTGGTGGGCGGCGGCCACGTCGCCGGCGGCGTAGACGTCGGGGTCGGAGGTGCGCAGCGACTCGTCGACGGCGATGCCGCCACCGTCGGCGCGGTCGACGAGGGCGAGCCCCGAGTTCTCGGCGAGGGCGGTGCGGGGGGCGGCGCCGATCGCGGCGAGCACGGCGTGCGCCGGGTGCTCCTCGCCGTCGTCGGTGCGGACGGCGAGGACCATGCCGTCCTGGCCGACGATCTCGGTGAGCCGGGCGCCGAAGTGGAAGCGGACGCCGTGGTCGGTGTGCAGGTCGGCGAAGAGCTGCCCGAGCTCGGGGCCGAGGACGCGGTGCAGCGGGGTGGGGTCGGACTCGACGACGGTGACCTCGGCGCCGTAGCCGCGGGCGGCGGCGGCGACCTCGAGGCCGATCCAGCCGGCGCCGGCGATCACCAGGTGGCCGTTGTCGCGGCCGAGGGAGGCGAGGACCTGCCGGAGCCGGTCGGCGTGGGCGAGCCGGCGCAGATGGTGGACGCCGGCCAGCTCGGTGCCGGGGACGTCGAGGCGGCGGGGCTCGGCGCCGGTGGCGAGGAGCAGCTTGTCGTAGCGGATGACGGTGCCGTCGCCGAGGCGCACGGTGCGGGCCTCGCGGTCGACGGCGGTGACGGACTGCCCGAGGTGCAGCTCGATGTCGTGGCCCGCGTACCAGGCGGCCTCGTGGACGAAGACGCTGTCGCGTTCCTTCGCGCCGGTCAGGTACCCCTTGGACAGGGGTGGGCGCTCGTAGGGGTGGTCGCGTTCGTCGCCGATGAGGATCACCCGGCCGTTGAACCCCTCGGCACGCAGGGTCTCCGCCGCTTTGGCCCCTGCCAGGCCCCCGCCGACGATGACAAAGGTCTGATCTGCGTCGACCACGTCGTTTCCTCCTCTTTGCGACCGCTTCCAACCTACGCCCCCGGGCGTTCGTCGGGCCGTACCGCCTCGGGCCGTGCATGCGAGCGTCCCGCACGGAGGGTGGTGACGGAAGAGGGCCGACTCCGGGGAGGCCCGGCGGGGGCCCGGCGGGGGCCCGGCGGGCGGTCAGCCGTGGTGCGGACGGAGACGGGAGTGCAGGGCGCGGGCGGAGGCGTCGGTGAGGGAGGCGATCTGGTCGACGATGACGCGCTTGCGGGCCCGGTCGTCGCGCGCCTGGTCGAAGAGCGAACGGAACTGGGGTTCGAGTCCGTCGGGGGCACGGGCGACGAGGGCCTCGGCGAGTTCGGCGACGACGATGCGCTGGTCGGCGCGGAGGGCCTCCTGCTGGGGGCGCTGCATCACGTACCGGTCGGCGACGGCCTTGAGGACCGCGCACTCGTTGCGGGCCTCCCGGGGGACGACCAGTTCGGCGCCGTAGCGGGTGAGGCGGCCCGAGCCGTACGCCTGCCGGGTGGCGCCCTCGGCGGCGAGGGCGAACCGGCCGATGAGCTGGCTGGTGGCGTCCTTGAGGCGGGCCTGGGCGACGGCCGAGCCGTCGTAGCCGTGTGGCCACCACTCCTGGTCGACGAGCCGGTCGAGGGCCTCGGCGAGCTCCTGCGGGTCGGTGTCCTCGGGGACGTAGCGGCCGATGGCGACGGCGGCGATGTCGGCGCGCTCGGGCTCGGCGAGGAGGAGGTTGGGGTCGATGTGCCCGGCGTGCAGGCCGTCCTCGAAGTCGTGGACCGAGTAGGCCACGTCGTCGGCCCAGTCCATGACCTGGGCCTCGAAGCACTTGCGGTGGCCGGGGGCGCCCTGCCGGATCCACGCGAAGACCGGCAGGTCGTCCTCGTACACGCCGAACTTGGACGAGCCGGGGTCGTCGGGGTGGCCGCCGCGCGGCCACGGGTACTTGGTGGCGGCGTCGAGGGCGGCGCGGGTGAGGTTGAGTCCGACGCTGACGAGCTCCCCTTCGGCGTCCTTCACGAAGCGCTTGGGCTCGATCCGGGTGAGGAGGCGGAGCGACTGGGCGTTCCCCTCGAAGCCGCCGCAGTCCTTGGCGACGTCGTTGAGCGCCTGCTCGCCGTTGTGCCCGAAGGGCGGGTGGCCCATGTCGTGGGAGAGGCAGGCGGCCTCGACGAGGTCGGGGTCGCAGCCGAGGGCGGCGCCGAGCTCCCGGCCGACCTGGGCGCACTCCAGGGAGTGGGTGAGCCGGGTGCGGGGGCTGGCGTCCCAGGCGTGGCCGCGGGTGCCGGGGGTGACGACCTGGGTCTTGCCGGCGAGCCTGCGGAGCGCGGCGGAGTGCAGCACGCGGGCGCGGTCGCGCTGGAAGGCGGTGCGCCCGGGGCGTTTGTCGGGCTCGGCGGCCCAGCGGTCGGTCGCGTCGGCGTCGTAGCCGGGGGTGTCGGTGAGGTCGGTGAGGTCGGTGAGGTCCGGGCTGCCCTTGATGTCTGCGCTGTCCGTGCCGTCTGTGATGCCTTCCATGCATCGAAGGTAACTGGAGGGACCGACAGAAGCGCTCAGACGGTGGCGAGTTCCCGCTCCCGGGTGGTCGCGCGGAGTGCCCTGTCGTAGCGGTGCAGGACCAGGCGGGCGAGGGCCGGGTGGGCGCCGAGGGGGGCGGAGGCGATCCAGGGGGCGTGTGCGGCGGCGCGGCCGGCGAAGAGGCCGGGGGCGGTGAAGCAGGAGGCGACGGCGACCCGGTGGCGGCCCCGGGCGGCCAGGGCGCGGACGGCCTCGGGCACGGTGGGCGCGGCGGCGGAGGCGTACGCGGGGACGACGGGGACGCCTCCGAGCCGCTCGCCGAGCAGGGCGGCGATCCGGCGGAGTTCGGCGCCGGAGCGGGGGTCGCGGGATCCGGCGGAGGCGAGGACGACCCCGGCGGCCCGTGAGGTGCCGTCCTCGGGGGTCCAGCCGGCGTGTGCGAGCCGGTCGGCGAGGGCCTCGACGAGCAGCGGGTGCGCGCCGAGCGGCCCGGCCACACGGGCGCGGAGTCCGGGCACGGCGGCGAGGGCGGCGGGCAGGTCGTGGGTGACGTGGTACCCGGGGGCGAGGAGCAGGGGGACGAGGACGGCGTCGCGGCCCTCGGCGGCGAGCTCCGTCAGGGTGGCGTCCAGGAGCGGGGTGTTCAGCTCGATGTGCGCGAGCCGTACGTCGAGGCCGGGGCGCAGTTCCCCGACCCGTTCGAGGAGGCGGCCGAGGGTGGCCCGGGCGCGGGGGTCGCGGCTGCCGTGGCCGACGGCGACGAGGGTGGGTGCGGGCGGGGTCATCGGCCGGTTCATCGGGGGCGTCATGAGTGCGGCCACGGGGGCGGCCATGGGGGCGACCACGGGTGCGGCCGTGGCCGGTCTCGGCAGCGGGAGGTGGCCGAGCTGCTCGCCGAGCTGCTCGGTGATCCTGCCGAGCAGCTCGGCGGCGGTGGCGTACGTGCTGTCCGGCTCCGTCATGCACCGATCCTGCGGGGCGCAGGTTGCCTGCCCGTTGCACGGGGGTCACGACTGTTTTCCGTGACCTCACGCGCGTGCCCCGGCGGGTGTCAGGCGCGCGTGGCGCAGGCCCCTCGCACCTCCCCTACCCCCTTCCCCGATTCCGAATCACGGAATATCTTTTCCACCATGAGAATGTCCCCGCCCGCTCTCCCCCGACGCGTCGCCGCCGAGTTCATCGGAACCGGCGCCCTCGTCGCCGTCATCGTCGGCTCCGGAATCCGCGCCGACACCCTGAGCCAGGACATCGGCGTCCGGCTGCTCGCCAACGCCGCCGCATCCGCCATCGGTCTCGGACTGCTCATCGCCCTGATCGGTCCCCTCTCCGGCGCCCACTTCAACCCCGTCGTCACCCTCTCCGAGTGGTGGTCCCGACGCCGTACGGGCGGCTCGCACGAGGTCCTCGCCTACATCGCCGCCCAGCTCGCCGGGGCCGTGACGGGCGCGCTGCTCGCCGAGGCGATGTTCGGGCGGGTGCCCGGCGCCTGGGCAACCGAGTCCCGCTCCGATCTCCATCTGCTGCTCGGCGAGGCCGTCGCCACCGCCGGACTCGTCCTCGTCGTCCGGGGCCTGGGCCACATCGGCCGCCCCGGGCTCGCCCCGGTCGCGGTCGCCGGCTACATCGGCGCGGCGATCTGGTTCACCTCCTCCGGGTCCTTCGCCAATCCGGCCGCCACCGTCGGCCGCGCGTTCTCCGACTCCTTCACCGGGATCGCCCCCGGCTCGGTGCCCGCCTTCGCCGCCGCCCAGCTGCTCGGCATGCTGCTCGGGATGGTCCTGGCCGGTGTGTTGTACGGAACACGTGGCGCCGCCGCCGAACCGAATCCCGCCGAAGCGCGTCGGACGGGGTGACGACACGACACCGCGTCCACCCGCCACGGAGGTTCCCGCATGCCGGCACGGCTCACCCGGTTGATCCCGCGCACCACCCGGGCCCGCCGCCGTACCGTGCAGGCCGTGATGCTGGGCGCCGTCCTCGCGCTCACCCCCGTCACCTGGATGCACACCGCCGCCGCCGGGAAGCTCCGTACCACCGCCGACGTGCCCGCCCGGGACGTCGCCGTCGTCTTCGGCGCCGGACTGTGGAAGGGGCGCCCCACCCCGTACCTCGCGCACCGGCTCGACGCGGCCGCCGAGCTGTACCGGACGGGGAAGGTCCGGGTCCTGCTCGTCACCGGCGACAACAGCAGGACCGCGTACGACGAGCCCAGCGCCATGCGCACGTACCTCACGGAGCGCGGGGTGCCGGACGGCCGGATCGTCAGCGACTACGCGGGCTTCGACACCTGGGACTCCTGCGTCCGGGCCCGGAAGGTCTTCGGCGTCGACCGGGCCGTGCTCGTCACCCAGGACTTCCACATCAAGCGGGCCGTCGCGCTGTGCGGGCGGGCCGGCATCGACGCGTACGGCGTCGGGGTCCCCGAACCCCACGACCGCACCTGGTACTACGGCACGACCCGGGAGCTCTTCGCCGCCGGCAAGGCCTCCCTCGACGCCGCGCTCCGGCCCGACCCGCACTTCCTCGGCCCGGAGGAGAAGGGCGTCACCGAGGCGCTGGCCTCACCTCGCGAGCCGTAGCGCACGGAGAGCATGGCACCGCGCCCGTAATCAGCGGTGCCGCCCCGCGTAACACGCCTGACCCACGCTGGCCGCATGTCCGAGGCCACCGCCGTACCCACCCACTGCCCCTACTGCGCCCTGCAGTGCGGCATGTCGCTCCGCCCCACCGGCACACCGGAGCTGCCCGCCGAGGTGGTCGACCGGACCGACTTCCCCGTCAACCGGGGCGCACTGTGCGGCAAGGGCCGCACCGCCCCCGCCGTGCTCTCCTCCCGGGTCAGGCTCACCGAGCCCCTGGTCCGGTGCCCTGACACCGGGGCCCTGGTGCCCGCGTCCTGGGAGGAGGCCCTCGCCGCCGTCGCCGACGGGCTGCGCCGGACCCGCGCCGACCACGGTCCCGATGCCGTGGGGGTCTTCGGCGGCGGCGGCCTCACCAACGAGAAGGCGTACACGCTGGGGAAGTTCGCCCGGCTGGTGCTCGGCACCTCGCAGATCGACTACAACGGGCGCTTCTGCATGTCGTCGGCGGCCGCCGCGCACGGCAGGGCCTTCGGGCTCGACCGGGGGCTGCCGTTCCCGCTGGAGGACATCCCGAAGACCGGCTGCGTGATCCTCGTCGGCTCCAACCTGGCCGAGACCATGCCGCCCGCCCTCCGCTACCTCACCGAGCTCAAGGAGAACGGCGGCAAGCTGATCGTCGTCGATCCGCGCCGCACCCGCACCGCCGAACAGGCCGACCTCCACCTCGCGCCCCGCCCCGGCACCGACCTCGCGCTCGCCCTCGGCATGCTCCACCTCGTCGTGGCCGAAGGACGCGTCGACCAGGAGTTCGTGGCCACGCGCACCTCCGGCTGGGAGGAGGCGCGCGCCGGGGCCATGTCCCACTGGCCCGAGCAGGTCGAGCGCATCACGGGCGTGCCGCTGCCGCTGCTCCGGGAGGCCGTCGCACTGTTCGGCGACGCCGCCACCGGCATGGTCCTGACCGCCCGCGGCCCCGAGCAGCAGTCCAAGGGCACCGACACCGTCGGCGCCTGGATCAACCTCTGCCTGGCCACCGGGAAGGCGGGCCGGCCCCTCAGCGGCTACGGCTGCCTCACCGGCCAGGGAAACGGCCAGGGCGGCCGCGAGCACGGCCAGAAGGCCGACCAGCTCCCCGGCTACCGCAAGCTCGACGACCCGGCCGCACGCGCGCACGTGGCCGGGGTCTGGGGGGTGCCCCCCGAGTCGCTGCCGGGGCCGGGACGGAGCGCCTACGAACTCCTCGACGCGCTCGGCGGCGACGTGCGGGCCCTGCTCCTCATGGGCTCCAACCCGGTCGTCTCCGCGCCCCGCGCCGCGCACGTCGAGGGACGGCTCCGCTCGCTCGGCTTCCTCGCCGTCGCCGACGTGGTGCTCTCCGAGACCGCCGCGCTCGCCGACGTCGTGCTGCCCGTCACCCAGTGGGCGGAGGAGACCGGCACCATGACCAACCTGGAGGGGCGGGTGCTGCTCCGCCGGCGCGCCCTCACCCCGCCCGCGGGAGTACGCAGCGACCTGGAGGTGCTGCACGCGCTCGCCGGGCTCCTCGGCTGGGAGAAGGGCTTCCCCGCCGAGGCCGAGGAGGTCTTCGACGAGCTGCGCCGGGCCTCGGCCGGCGGTCCGGCCGACTACTCGGGCATCAGCTACCGCCGGATCGAGGAGGAACAGGGCGTGTTCTGGCCCTGCCCGGAGACCGGCGTGGGCGAGGCCGACCACACGGGCACCCCGCGCCTCTTCCTCGACCGGTTCGCGACGCCCGACGGGCGGGCCAGGTTCGTGCCGGTGGTGCACCGGGCCGCGGCCGAGGAGACGGACGCCGAGTACCCCGTCGTCCTCACCACCGGGCGGGTCGTGTCCCAGTACCAGTCGGGCGCGCAGACCCGGCGGGTCGACGAGCTGAACGCGGCGGCCCCCGGCCCCTTCGTGGAGCTCCATCCCCGCGTCGCCGAGCGGCTCGGGGTGACCGAGGGCGAGCGGATCGCCGTGGTCTCGCGGCGCGGCCGGGCCGTCGCACCGGCCCGGATCACCACGGCCATCCGGCCGGACACCGTCTTCATGCCGTTCCACTGGGCGGGCGAGGGCCGGGCCAACACCCTGGTGAACCCGGCACTCGACCCGGTCTCCCGGATGCCCGAGTTCAAGGTGTGCGCGGTCCGTCTGGAGCGCGCCGGGAGCGACGGCCGGGCCCCCTCCGGAGGAGCGCCGGCGGCCCGCGGGCCGGGCGCGGCTCCCCCGGACCCGGTGGACGCCCCCGTACTCCCCCGGGAGTAATCGCCGCGGCGCACCGCCCCCGGCAGTACCCCCCGACTCGGCCGTCAGCGCGACGCGACGCCCTCCGCGCGACGGGACTCTGGGATCGACCCGAAGAGGATCGATGAAGGGGGGCCCCGATGGAGGGCCGTAAGAGGATCGTCGGCTGGGGGGTGCTGGCCCTGTGGGTGATCGTGCTCGCCCTCGCCGCACCGCTCGCCGGAAGACTCGGCGACGTACAGCGCGACCGCGCCGTCGACTACCTGCCCGCGAGCGCCGACTCGACGCAGGTCGCGAACATCATGGAGCAGATGCCCGGCGGCGGCTCCACCGACCTCGTGCTCGTCTACCACCGTGACGGCGGGCTGACCGCCGCCGACCGGGCCACCGCCGACCGGGAAGTACGGCAGGTCGCCGCCGAGCACCCGCTCGCCTCGCCGCCGCGTGCCGTCCCCTCCGAGGACGGCAGCACCCTCCTGTACGCCGTGTCGAGCACGGAGCCCGGCCAGGACGAGGTGGCCAGGGACGCCTTCGTCCACGACGTCCGCGCGGCCGTGAGCGGCGAGGTCGGCGGCCCCGGCGCGCTCGCCACGGACGCGGGCGAGGTCTACAACTCGCTCGACGGCCCGCTCCTCTACACGACCGTCGCCGTCGTCGCGATCCTCCTGATCGTCATCTACCGCAGCCCGTTCCTCTGGCTCGTCCCGCTGGCCGTCGCCGGTGTCGCCGACTTCCTCTCCATGGCCGTCACCTACGCCCTGCACCAGGGCTTCGACATCAGCGTCTCCGGCCAGAGCACCGGGGTCATGACGATCCTCGTCTTCGGCGCGGGCACCGACTACGCGCTGCTGCTCGTCTCCCGCTACCGCGAGGAACTGCGCCGCGTCCCCCGCCCGTACGACGCCATGGCCGCCGCGCTGCGCGGCTGCGGCCCCGCCGTCCTCGCGTCCTCCGGCACCGTCGCGCTCGGCATGCTCTGCCTGCTCGCCGCCGACATGAACAGCAGCCGGGGCATGGGGCCCACGGCCGCCGTCGGTGTCCTCTGCGCGCTGATCGCGATGATGACGCTGCTCCCCGCTCTGCTCGTCGTCCTCGGGCGCCGGGTGTTCTGGCCGCTGATCCCGACGTACGGCAGCGAGCCGAAGGCCGCCCGCCGTTCGCTCTTCGCCGCCATGGGCTCCTCCGCCGGACGGCGCCCGCTCGCCGTCCTCCTCGCGGGCGCCGCCGCCCTGGCCGCGCTGGCGCTCGGCGCGCTGAACCTGCCCGGAGCCCTCAAGCAGGAGGACACCTTCAGCTCCACCCCCGAGGCGGTCGCCGCGATGAGGACGCTGGCCGCCGCGTACCCGGAGACGGGAACCCAGCCCGTCACCGTGGTCGCCCCGACGGGCCGGGTGCCCGAGGCGCTGCGCACCGCGCTCGCGACCGACGGCGTCGCGAAGGCCGAACGCGGCCGCAGCAGCGACGGCTGGACGGAGATCTCCGTCATCGCCGCGCACCCGCCGCAGTCCGCCGCCGAGACCGCCACCATCGAGGCGCTGCGGACCGCGCTCGGCGACGGGGTGTACGTCGGCGGGCCCAGCGCGGAACAGCTCGACATGGCCGACACCAGCGCCCGCGACCGGAACATCGTCGTCCCGCTCGTCATCGTCGTCGTCCTGCTCGTGCTGATCGTGCTGCTGCGCAGCCTCGTCGCCCCGCTGATCCTGATCGCCGCCGTGGTCGCCGTCTGGGGCGCGGCCCTCGGCATCGGCGGCCTCGTCTTCGAGGGCCTCTTCGGCTTCGGGGGCACCGACCCCGGCCTCGCCCTGCTCTCCTTCGTCTTCCTCGTCGCCCTCGGCGTCGACTACGGCATCTTCCTGATGCACCGGATGCGTGAGGAGTGCCTGACGGGAACGGAGCCGGGTGCCGCGGCGCTCACGGCCCTGCGGACGACCGGCGGGGTGATCGCCTCGGCGGGACTCGTCCTCGCCGCGACCTTCGCGGTGCTCGTCAACATGCCGATGGTGCAACTGGCCGAGCTCGGCTTCGTGATCGCGGTCGGTGTCCTGCTCGACACCTTCCTCGTCCGCACCTACCTCGTCACGAGCGCGAGCGTGCTGCTCGGCCGGAAGGTGTGGTGGCCGGGGCCGCTGGCCAGGAGGCCCGTGCCGGCGGCGGGTCCGGAGTCCGAGCGGGAGCCCGTACGGGTCTGATCAGGAGCGGTCGAGGGGCTCCACGCACTGTCAGGAGCCCCTCTCCACGGGGAGGATGGACACCATGGACTTCGCAGCGGCCTTCACCCGGGACCCCCGGACGGCGCCGGACCCGGTGCGGCGCGACGCGGCGGCCGCCGCCGTCTTCGCGGTGCTCGCCGCGGTGCTCGCCCTCACCGTCGACGACGGCCGCCGCCCGGACGCCCTCGGCTGGGCCCTGCTGCTCGCCGCGCACGTCCCACTGGCCTGGCGGCGCAGGGCGCCCCTGCCGGTGCTGCTCGCCGTGGTGGCCGTCGTCGCCCCGTACCACGGGCTCGACTACATGCATCTGGCGCCCATTCCGGCCTCGATGACCGCGCTCTACACGGTCGCCTCCACCGGCCGGCCGATGCGCACGGTGATCGTGGGGCTCTCGGTCACCTCCGTCACCCTCACGATGCAGCTCTTCGTCAACCCGCACGAGGTGGTGGAGCTGCTGCGGGTCTCCGGCTGGGTGATCGCGATGCTGGTCTTCGGCGCGAGCATCCGGCTCCACCGGCAGCTGGTGGCGGGCGTGGTGGAGCGGGCGGAGCACGAGGCCGAGCGGAAGGTCACCGAGGAGCGGCTGCGCATCGCCAGGGACCTGCACGACCTCCTCGCCCACTCGATCACCCTCATCGGGGTGCAGACGTCGGTCGCCGCGCACGTCCTGGTCGCCGCCCCGGACCGGCTCGACCGGGAGGCGCTCGTCCAGGCGCTCGACGGCATAGCCGAGACCTGCCGGGAGGCACGCTCCGAGGTGCGCACCACGCTGGACGTGCTGCGGGCCGCGCCGGAGGGCCCGCTGCCCGACCTCGCCTCGCTGCCCGACCTCGTGCGGTCCTCGGGCGCGGCCCTCTCGGTGCGGACGGCGGCGGCGAAGATCCCGGCGGCCGTGGGCGCGGCGGCGTACCGGATCGTGCAGGAGTCCCTGACCAATGCCGTGCGGCACGGCGGTCCGGGCGCGGACGTGCGGGTCGATGTCGGGCTCGAGAAGGAGGTGTTGACGGTACGGGTGACCAACGGCGGTGCCGTGCCGGGCGGAACGAGCGGCTCCGGCTACGGGATCCTGGGGATGCGGGAGCGGGCGAGGAGCGTGGGCGGCACACTGAGCGCGGGCCCGCGCGACGGCGGGGGCTTCGAGGTCGAGGCGGCGCTGCCGCTCTCGGCGAGAGAGGTGGCGGTGTGATCCGGGTGCTGCTGGCGGACGATCAGGCCCTCGTCCGGGCGTCGTTCGCGATGCTGGTCGGCTCGGCGCCGGACATGGAGGTCGTGGGCCAGGCGGCCAACGGCCGGGAGGCGGTCGAGCTGGCCCGTTCGTCGCGGGCCGATCTGGTGGTCATGGACGTCCGGATGCCCGAGCTCGACGGGATCGGCGCGACCCGGCTGATCGCCGCCGACGAGGACCTGGCCGGGGTCAAGGTGCTGGTCCTCACCACGTACGACACCGACGAGCACGTCATGCAGGCGCTGCGGGCCGGCGCGTCGGGCTTCGTCGTCAAGGACATCCTCCCGGCGGAACTCCTCACCGCGATCCGTACGGTCGCGGCGGGCGAGGCCCTGCTGTCGCCGGGTCCGACGTCCCGGCTGATCGCCCGGGCGCTGGCCGCGCCGGAGCCCCTGACGACGGGCGGCCCCGAGGGGCTCTCGGACCGGGAGCGCCAGGTGCTGACACTGACGGGCCGGGGCCTGAACAACACCGAGATCGCGGAGTCGCTGGGACTCTCGCCGCTCACGGCGAAGACCCATGTCAGCCGGATCATGGGGAAGCTGTCGGCACGGGACCGGGCCCAGCTGGTCATCATCGCCTACGAGTCGGGCCTGGTGAGCCCGGGCCGCTGAGCCGCCGGACGGGCCCTACGGCCGGTCGAACCAGTCGCCGCTCTCGATGACCGCGCCGAGGGGCGCGTCCGGCGCCGCCAGGAACACCCACGCCGACACCCGCGCGCCGTCCCGTACCCGGACGACGTCCATCGCCACCCGCTCGTACCCGACGGGCAGCTCCAGGCGGTCGAGCAGACCGAACAGCTCGCCGTAGGCGCCGGGCGCGGGAGTGAGCAGGGTGCCGACCACCCGGCCCCCGTCCGCCGGGACGACGTACGGATAGCCGGGCCCGTCGTACAGGACCGCCCCGTGCAGCACGGCGTCCGCCTCGGTGCCGATCCGGCCGGAGAGGAACCGGTCGTGGTTGTACGCGCCCGGGCGCAGCGTCCCGTACACGAAGAACGGCCGTTCGTCGTGGGCCGGGCCCTCGATCTCCTGGACCGCGGAGGTCTCCCGCTCGACCCAGCGGGCGTACCCCTCGCTCACCCGGGTCACCCGGGTGGCGAGGATCTCGGGCGTCTCGTAGTCGTGGGCGGCGAGGAGGTGGGCCTCCAGGGCCGGGTAGCGGGCCTCGGTGGTCTTGAAGACCACCTCCCACTCCTCGGTGGTCTCGATCGCGCCCTGCCAGTGGTAGACGGACGTGACGGGCGCCGAGATCTGCGCGCAGGCGACGAGCCGGGCCTCGACGGCGCCGCGCGCCAGGGCGTCTGCCTTGGCGCGCGCGTCGGTGGTGGTGCGGACGGTGACGATCACGTCTCCACCGTACGGGCGAACTGGGCCGCGTGCAGCCGGGCGTACGCTCCCCCGGCGGCGAGGAGTTCCTCGTGGCTGCCCTGCTCGGCGATCGAGCCGCCGTCCATCACCAGGATGGTGTCCGCGTCCCGGATCGTGGAGAGCCGGTGGGCGACGACGAAGCTGGTGCGGCCCGTCCGGAGGGAGGCCATCGCCTCCTGCACCAGGAGTTCGGTCCGGGTGTCGACGGAGCTGGTGGCCTCGTCGAGGACGAGGATGACCGGGTCCGAGAGGAAGGCGCGGGCGAGGGTGACGAGCTGCTTCTCGCCGGCGCTGAGGCCGCCGCCGTCCTCGTCGAGGACGGTGTCGTACCCGGCGGGCAGGGTGCGGACGAACCGGTCGGCGTGCGCGGCCCTGGCCGCCTCGACGATCCGCTCGCGCGAGACCTCGCCGGGCACCCCGTACGCGATGTTGTCGGCGATGGTGCCGCCGAAGAGCCAGGTGTCCTGGAGGACCATGCCGATGCCGGAGCGCAGCTCCTCCCGGGTCATCGCCGCCGTGTCGACGCCGTCCAGGGTGATCCGGCCGCCGGTCACCTCGTGGAACCGGAGGAGCAGGTTGACCAGGGTCGTCTTGCCCGCCCCGGTGGGGCCGACGATGGCGACGGTCCGGCCGGGCTCCACGGTGAGGGACAGGTCCTCGATGAGCGGTTTGCCCGGCTCGTAGCGGAAGGCGACCTTCTCGAAGGAGACCCGGCCCCGGAGCGCCTCCGGCCTCTTCGGCTCGGCCGGGTCCGGGTCCTCCTCCTCCGCGTCGAGGAGGTCGAAGACCCGCTCGGCGGAGGCCACTCCGGACTGGAGGAGGTTGGCCATGGCGGCGACCTGGGTGATCGGGCCGTTGAAGTCGTACGAGTACTGGATGAAGGCCTGGACGTCGCCGACGGACAGCGTGCCGCTCGCCACCCGCAGACCGCCGACCACGGCGATGACCACGTAGTTCAGGTTGCCGACGAAGGTCAGGGCGGGCTGGATGAACCCGGACACGAACTGGGCCCGGAAGCTCGCCCGGTACAGCTCCTCGCCCAGCTCGTCGAAGCGGCGCACGGCCTCCTCGCGGCGGCCGAAGACGACGACCTCGGTGTGGCCGGTGATCATCTCCTCCACGTGGCTGCCGAGCCGGCCGGTGACCGCCCACTGCTTCACGAACTGCGGCTGGGCGCGGCGGCCGACGAAGCCGGCGACGACGATCGAGACGGGCACGGTGGCGAGGGCGACGAGGGCCAGCACCGGAGAGACCCAGAACATCATCGCGAGGACGCCGACCAGGGTCAGCAGGGCGCGGACCATCTGGCTGAAGGCCTGCTGGAGGGTCTGGGTGATGTTGTCGATGTCGTTGGTGGTGCGGGAGAGGACCTCGCCGCGCGGCTGCCGGTCGAAGTAGCCGAGGGGCAGCCTCGCCAGCTTGTGCTGGGCCTCTTCGCGGAGCCGGTGACCGGCCCGCTGGACGACCGTGGTGGCGATCCGTAACTGCACCCAGGTGAAGAGGGAGGACCCGGCGACGACCAGGGCGGAGAGGGCGAGGAGCCGGCCGACGGCCCGGAAGTCGACCCCGGCCGGGCCGGTTGCGCCGGTGATGACGAGGTCGGTGGCGCGGCCGAGGAGGAGGGGGTTGAGGACGGTGAGGGCGACGCCCGTGGCGCCTGCGGCGAGGAGGCCGAGGAGCGGGGCCCGGTCGGGGGCGAGGGTGCGGAGCAGGCGGAGGCCGGAGGCCCGGAAGGAGAGGGAGCGTTCGACACCGGGCGCGGCGGGGAGGCCGGGGCCGCGCTGCGCGGAGGAGGGGCCGGAGCGGGCGGGGACGGTGCGGGCTCCTTCCCCGGGTCCGGTCGGTGTGTCCTTCGTGGCGCGGCTCTCCGTGGCCGTACTCATGCGGCTTCCTCCTCGGTGAGCTGGGAGAGGACGATCTCCCGGTAGGTGGGGTTGTCCCGCATCAGGGACGTGTGGGTGCCGGTGCCGACGTTCCGGCCCCGGTCGAGGACGACGATCCGGTCGGCCTGCCGGATGGTGGAGACCCGCTGGGCGACGATCACGACGGTGGCGTCCGCCGTCTCCTCCTTCAGGGCGGCGCGGAGCCGGGCGTCGGTCCGGGGGTCGAGGGCGGAGAAGGAGTCGTCGAAGAGGTAGAGGCGGGGTCGGGCGACGAGGACCCGGGCGATGGCGAGCCGCTGCCGCTGGCCGCCGGAGAAGTTGGTGCCACCCTGGGAGACGGGT
>NZ_JBHTSA010000138.1:0-20614 GCF_042795405.1 Streptomyces sp. NPDC056480
GGCCCCGCTCGTGACGAGCGGGGCCCCGGGCCCTTCTCATGGGGTCGTGACCGCGTCCGCCAGCGCGTGCAGGCGCAGCGCCAGCTGGATCTCCAGGGCGCGGGCCGGGGACTGCCAGTCCGGGCCGAGGAGGCGTCCGATCCGTTCCAGGCGCTGGGCCACCGTGTTGACGTGGACGTGGAGTTCGTCCTTGGTGCGGGCCGGACTCATGCCGCTCGCGAAGTAGGCGTCCAGCGTGCGGATCAGGTCCGTGCCCCTGCGCCGGTCGTACGCGACGACCTGACCCACCGTCCGGTCGACGAAGCCGTCGATGTCCCGGCTGTCGGCGAGCAGCAGGCCGAGGAAGCCGAGGTCCTCTGCCGCGGCGCCCTGGCCGGAGCGGTGCAGGAGCCGGAGCGCGTCGAGGCAGCGGCGGGCCTCCTCGTACGCGACGGCCACCTGGTCCGGGTGGTCGAGGGGCGCCCGTACGGGTGCGGAGGCGCCCACGGTGACGGGCTCGCGCAGGGTGCCGCCGAGGCTGCGCGCGGTCTGCCGGGCGAGGTCGGCGGCGCTCTCGCCGGGACCGAGGGGCAGCAGCAGGACGGTGCCGCCGTCGCGGGCCGAGGCGAGTCCGTGGCGGGTGGCGGCCAGGTGGGTGGCCGCCGACCAGAGGCGCTGGCGGTCGGCGCTCTCGCGGCCACCGGTGTCCGGGTCGGCCGTGCCGCCGGCCCGGTCGATCCGGGCGGCGAGCACCACGTGCGGGGCGTCGCTGTCGGTACGGAGCCGGGCTGCGCGCTCCTTGAGGAGCCGTCGGTCGCGGTCCGGGGCGTCGAGGAGGTCGTCGAGGAGTTCACCCCGTACCCGCTGCTCGGCCTCGCCCGCGGAGCGGCGGGCGAGCAGGAGGAGGGAGGTGACGAGCGCGGCGCGTTCCAGGGTGCGCTGGTCGACCGGGTCGAGGTCCGGCTGGCCGTGCAGCACGAGGGCGCCCAGGGTCTCTCCGCCGGCGGAGACGGCGGCGACCCAGTCGTCGCCCTCGCGGACGGCGTGGCCGTCGGCGCTGCGGGCCGTTCCGGCTCCCTCCTCGGTGAACTCGACGGTTCCGCCGAGGACCTCGGAGACGGCGTGGGCGACGTCGTGGACGCCGCCGCCGTGCAGAACGAGCTCCGAGAGCCGGTCGTGGACCTCGGACGCGCGTTCTATGACGCCGCTGTGCTCACGGATGATGTCGTTGGCGCGCTCCAGCTCGGCGAGGGCCGAGCGGGTCTCCGCGAGGAGGTTGGCGGTGTCGATGGCGACGGCGGCGTGCGCGGCGAAGGAGCCGAGCAGCGCGACCTGTTCGCGTTCGAAGACCCTGGCCCGCCGGTCGGCGGCGAAGAGGACGCCGATGACCTGGCTGCCGAGGCTGAGCGGGACGCCGAGGATGGCGACGAGGCCCTCGTCCCGTACGGCCGTGTCGATGGTCCGGGTGTGCTGGAAGCGCGCGTCGTCGAAGTAGTCGTCGGTGACGTACGGGCGGGCCGTCTGGGCGACGAGGCCGCCGAGGCCCTCCCCCATGCCCAGTCTGAGCTGCTGGAAGCGGGCGGAGACGGAGCCCTCGGTGACCCGCATGTACGTGTCGCCGGCCGCGGGGTCGTTGAGGCTCAGATAGGCGCACTCCGTGCCGAGGAGCGAGCGGGCGCGCTGGACGATCGCGCGGAGCACGGCGTCCAGGTCGCGGAGTCCCGCGAGGTCGTGGGCGGTGGCGAAGAGCGCGGACAGTTCCGCCTCGCGGCGCCGCCGCCCCTCCAGCTCGGCCCGGACCCGCAGGGCGAGCTGCTTGGCCTCTTCGAGCTCGGCCAGCGCCTCGGGGCCCGCGCCGCTCGCACGGGCGAGCAGCACGGGCCGGTCGTAGGCCTCCGTCGCGGCTCCCCTGGTGAGGAGTTCGAGGTAGGAGACGTGTTCGTGGGACATGGACACAGGGATACCTGCCGAACGTGTGGTCGCACCACCCCTGTGGACGACCTTCACGGGGAAGCAGGGACACCAGGGGCGCAGGGGGCAGGGGCCCCGAGGGCGCCGGAGTCAGGGGTACTGGCGGCCGTCCTTCAGTGGGCGGTCCAGCCGCCGTCGAGCGTGAAGGAGGTGCCCGTGATGAACGAGGCCTGGGGGGTGCAGAGATAGAGCACGGCCTCGGCGACCTCGTCCGGCTCGATGAGCCGCTTGAGCGCCGAGTCCTTCAGCAGGACGTCGGAGAGGACGCGCTCCGGCGGAATGCCGTGAGCGGCGGCCTGGTCGGCGATCTGCCGTTCGACGAGCGGAGTGCGTACGTAGCCGGGGTTCACGCAGTTGGAGGTGACCCCGTGCGGGGCGCCTTCGAGGGCGGCGGTCTTGGACAGGCCCTCCAGACCGTGTTTGGCGGCCACATACGCGGACTTGAAGGCGGAGGCGCGCAGCCCGTGGACGGAGGAGATGTTGACGATCCGGCCCCAGCCCTGGGCGTACATGTGCGGCAGAGCGCCCCGGATCAGTCGGAAGGGCGCTTCCAGCATGACCGTGAGCACGGTGTGGAAGACGTCCGGCGGGAACTCCTCGATGGGCCGGACGAGCTGGAGTCCGGCGTTGTTGACGAGGATGTCGGCGCCGTCGGCGGCCGCCTCGGCGGCGTCCAGGTCGGTGAGGTCGAGGAGCCGGGGCTCGAGGCTCCCGGAGAGCCCGGCGGCCTCCTCGGCGAGGGTCTCCAGGCCTTCGGCCGCCCGGTCGACGGCTCTGACCCGGGCCCCCGAGGCGGCGAGCCGCAGCGCACAGGCGCGCCCGATGCCGCCGGCCGCGCCGGTGACGAGCGCGGTGCGGCCGGTCAGGTCGAGGACGACGGTACGGGGCTGGGGTGCGGCGGCGGGCGAACCGAGGTCCGACACGGCACCGGGAGGGGCGGTGATGGGGGCGCTCATGCTCCGCACCCTATGAAGCGCCCACTCCCCCACCGATGTGTTCCGGGCCCATAGTTCAGCTGGTTGCTGTGGTGCGGAACCATGTGGGTTCGTCGGCCAGCGCCTTCTCGATCCGCAGCAGCGAGAAGCGCTTCATCTCCGGCAGGTCGTTCACGTCGAACCAGCCGACCTCGGTGGACTCGTCGTCGTTGACCCGCGCCTCGCCGCCCACCGCACGGCAGCGGAAGGAGACGTCCAGGAACTGGCACTGGTCGCCGTTGGGGTCTCCTCGAAGACCTCGCGCACCGCGCAGTCGGCGGGCTGCTCCCCGGGCTCGACGATGCCCCCGACGATCGCCCAGCGTCCGTTGTCGGCGCGCCGGCCGAGCAGCACCCTGCCCCGGTCGTCGAAGACGACGGCGCTCACTCCGGGCAGGAAGAGGAGCTGGTGGCCGGCTGTCTCGCGCAGGGCCCGGATGAAGTCAGGGGTAGCCATGCACCGACCCTAGATCATCCGTGGGCCGCCCCCGTCGGGCGCCGCTTCCGCTCTACTCCGACCCGGTGCGCCGGGCCCGTACCGAGCGGAAGGCCGACCAGCCGAGACCGGCGGCCGCGAGCGCCACGAGGAGGGCCTCCGGCAGGGTGCCCATCCGGGTCGCCGGGGTCAGGGAGGAACGCAGCGGCACCTTCTCGACGAGGACGTCCGGGGTGAACATCTTCGTCTCGGCGACGATCTCGCCGTCGGGGCGGATGACCGCGCTGACCCCGCTGGTGACGGGCACGACCACCGACCGGCTGTGCTCGACGGCCCGCACCCGCGACATCGCGAGCTGCTGGTAGGTCATCTCGCTGCGGCCGAAGGTGGCGTTGTTGCTGGGGACGCTGATGAGCTGGGCGCCGTGGGTGACCGTGTCGCGCACGGCCCAGTCGAAGGCCGCCTCGTAACAGGTGGCGAGGCCGACCTTCGTACCGGCCAGGTCGAAGACCCCGACCTTCGTACCGGCGCCGAAGTCGCGGCTCACCCGGTCGACGTTGCTGTTGAAGACGCGCACGATGGACCGCATCGGGATGTACTCGCCGAAGGGCTGGACGTGCCGCTTGTCGTAGGTGGCGACGGGGCCGCGGTCCGGGTCCCACTCGATGAGGGTGTTGCGGAGCTTGCCGGTCTCGGGGGCGATGACCGCGCCGATCACGGTCGGCACGCCGATCGCGCGGACGGCGCCGTCGATGACCTCGGCCGCGTCGGCGTTCGCGTAGGGGTCGATGTCCGAGGAGTTCTCGGGCCACAGCACGAAGTCGGGCTGCGGCGCGCGGCCGGCCTTGACGTCCGCGGCGAGTTCACGGGTGCGGGCGACGTGGTTGTCGAGGACGGCCCGGCGCTGGGAGTTGAAGTCGAGGCCGAGGCGGGGCACGTTGCCCTGGACGGCGGCGACGGTGGCGGTGCCGTCCTCGGCCGAGTCGTCGACGAGCGGCAGCGCCGCGAGGGCGCCGGTGACCGGGACGAGCACGGCGAGCGCGGCGGCCACGAGCGGGCCGCGCGGGAGCGTGCGGGGGCGGGCGTCGGCGGCCGCCTCGAGCCCGGTGCCGGGGCGGGTGCCGGAGCGGGTGGCGGGCGCACGGTCCGCGTCCGTGCCGGCGGCCTCGGCGGCCGCGCCGGTTACGGAGTCCTCGTCACGGACGGTGCCGGTGACGGAGCCCTCTTCGCGCACCGCGCCGGTCTCCGTCCCCGGGGCCCTGCGGGCCTGGATCTGGCGGTACGTCTCGTACAGGCCGAAGCCGCAGAGGGCGACGGCGAAGCCGAGCACCGGCGTGCCGCCCACGGCGGCCAGCGGCAGGAAGATCCCGTCCGCCTGACCGAAGGCGATCTTGCCCCACGGGAAGCCGCCGAAGGGCACGCGCGCGCGTGCCGCCTCCGCGAGGATCCACACCCCGGCGGCGAAGAACGGCCACCACGGGAGCCGGGAGACCGCCGCGATGCCGAGGCCGGCGAGGGCCACGAACAGCGCCTCGACGGCGGCCAGGGCGAGCCAGGGCCCCGGGCCGACCTCCTCGCCGGTCCAGATGAGCAGCGGCATCAGGAAGCCGAGCCCTGCGAGGTATCCGAGGCCGAACCCGGCGCGGAGCCGGCGGCCCCTCAGGCTCCAGCCGAGCAGGGCGAAGGCGGGCAGCGCGAGCCACCACAGGGGGCGCGGCGGGAAGCTCAGGTAGAGCAGGAGCCCGGACAGCAGTGCCGCCCCGGGCCGGACGAACCGCCGCAGCCGGGGAGCCGGCGTGGGGGCGGTGTCGGCTGCGGACGCGTCGACGGGGGTGATGGTGGCGCTCACCTTGCGGAGTCTACGGGTCGTTCCTGTCGGCGGCGGAGGGCGGGCGGGCCCGGCGTGTGGCCAGGCGTTCGGCCCGGCGTGTGGCCCGGCGTGTGGCCCGGCCGGGCCGCTTCGGCTCCGGTCAGACGGGGCGGCCGGTGGGCGCGGGAGGCGCGGGCGGGGCCATGTCGCGGAGGCGGTCGCGGATGACGCGGACGGCGGATTCGGCGTCGTCGACGGTGACGGTGAACGTCAGTCCGTCGCCGAGGCGCAGGATGAGGCCCTCGCCCCGCCGGACGACCACGGCCGTGCCCTTCTCGGGGCGCCAGCGGTAGCCCCAGCCGCCCCAGTGGCGCGGGGTGACGCTGGGCTCGAAGTCGGCGCCGACGACATGGGAGAGGAGGATGCGGCGGCGCGGCACGCCGATGTGGCCGCAGCGGACCTCCATGGCGCTGTCGTCGACCTTCACGGCCACATGGACGAAGGCGAGGGTGCCGAAGAGGACGAGGAGTCCGGCGGCGACGCAGCCGATGACGGCCATCAGGAGGGGTGCGATGCCCGAGGTCCAGGCCGACTCGACGGCGAGGGCGATGCCGAGGGCCACGCAGGCGGCACCGGCGGCCGCCGCGACCCACTGGAAGCGGTTGGTGGCGCGGCCGGTCCAGACGGCGGGCGTCCGCTCGTCGGCGTGCTCATTCCGGGCGTGGTGCCTCATATCGGGAAGAGTACCCAGGTTCGCCCGGAACAGCGCGACGGAGCGAGGTCACCCGGGCACGCTCGGTGACAGCCCTCGGCGGGGAGCGGGCGGGGCCCCGACGCCAGGTGGCCGGTGACGTCCGCCACTCGGCGGGACCTGCGTGAACGCCGCGGGACCGGCGCGAACGTCGCTCGGGTGCGACTTGTCGCTCGGCGGGCGAGGCGGGCGCCGCTCAGCGGGCTCGTGGCGCGAACGCCAGTCGGCGGGCGGGTGCGAACGCCGCTCAGTGGGCCGGTGCGACCGCCGCGAGGAGTCGGCCTTCGGCGTAGCCGAGGGCGGTGGCGGGGAGCGGTCCGGGGCGGCCGCTGAGCAGGACGGAGAGGCTGCCGGTCGGGTCCGCGTCGGGGGCCGGTCGGGCGCCGACGCGGCGGAGCGCCTGCGCGGCGACGGCTTCGGCGGAGCCGTGGAAGACCAGCGGGGGCAGCCCGGCGCGGCCGCGGGCGTCGAGGGCGGCGAGGATCCGTTCCTCGACCAGTTCGTAGTGGGTGCAGCCGAGGACGACGGTGCGGACGTCGCGAGGGGTGAGCGCGGCGGCGGCGGCGACCGCGCGGTCGACGGCCTCGGGGTCGGCGTGCTCCACGGCGTCGGCGAGGCCCGGGCAGGGCACCTCGGTGACCTCGGCGCCGTCGGCGAAGTCGCGGATGAGTCCGCGCTGGTAGGCGCTGCCGGTGGTGGCCGGAGTGGCCCAGATGGCGACCTTGCCGCCGCCGGCGGCGGCGGGCTTGATCGCGGGCACGGTGCCGATGACGGGGATGTCCGGTTCGAGGGCGGCGCGGATGGCGGGCAGGGCGTGCACGGTGGCGGTGTTGCAGGCCACGATCAGGGCCTGCGGGCGCTGCTCGGCCGCGGCGAGGGCGACGGCGACGGCGCGCTCCGTGAGGTCCTCGGGGGTACGCGGTCCCCACGGCATCCCGTCGGGGTCGTTGGAGAGGAGAAGGTCCGCGTCCGGCCGGAGCCGCCGCACCGCGGCCGCTGCCGGGAGGAGGCCGATTCCGGAGTCCATGAGCGCGATCTTCACCCGGTCACCCTAGCCGATGAGCGTTCTGAGCCCCTTGATCTGGGGCAGACTGCCGCGAATGAGCACCCTCGCCTGGTTCGCGCTCGCCTCCCTGGCCGTCTGGGTCTGGCTGCTGTTCGGCCAGGGCTTCTTCTGGCGCACGGACCAGCGGCTTCCGTCGGCCCCCCGCGATCAGGAGCCACCCGCGCGCGGGGAGCGGGAGCGGTGGCCCCGGGTGGCGATCGTCGTGCCGGCGCGGGACGAGGCCGAGGTGCTGCCGCTGAGCCTGCCGTCACTGCTCGCCCAGGTGTATCCGGGGGTCGCCGAGGTGATCCTGGTGGACGACGGGAGCACGGACGGCACGGGCCGGCTGGCCGTCGAGCTCGCCGCACGGCACGGGGGGCTGCCGCTGACCGTGGTGTCACCGGGTGAGCCGGAGCCGGGCTGGACGGGGAAGCTCTGGGCGCTGCGGCACGGCATGGCGCTGGCACGCACGCGTGGACCCGGGTTTCTGCTTCTGACGGACGCGGACATCGCCCATGAGCCGGACAGTCTCCGTCTCCTGGTGTCGGCCGCGGAGGCGAACGGTCTCGACCTGGTGTCGCAGATGGCCCGGCTCCGGGTGGAGAGCCTGTGGGAGCGTCTCGTCGTGCCGGCGTTCGTCTACTTCTTCGCACAGCTCTATCCCTTCCGCTGGATCAACCGGCCGCGTCCGCTGGCGACGGCCGCCGCGGGCGGCTGTGTGCTGCTGAGGACGGAGACGGCGGTGGCGGCGGACGTGCCGGAGGCGATCCGGCAGGCGGTGATCGACGATGTGTCACTGGCGCGGGCCGTGCGGCGGACCGGTGGCCGGATCTGGCTGGGGCTCGCGGAGCGGGTCGACAGCGTGCGCCCCTATCCGGGGCTCGGCGATCTGTGGCGGATGGTCGCCCGCAGCGCCTACGCGCAGCTGCGACACAGTCCGCTGCTGCTCCTGGGGACGGTGGCCGGTCTCGTCCTCGTCTATCTGGTGCCTCCGGTGGCCCTGTCCGCGGGTGCGGTGCGCGGGGACGGGGCGGCGGCCTGGGCGGGTGGTGCGGCGTGGGCGGTGATGGCGGGGACGTACGTGCCGATGCTCCGCTACTACCGGCAGCCGCTGTGGCTCGCGCCGCTGCTGCCCTTCACCGCGTTCCTCTATCTCCTGATGACGGTGGACTCGGCGGTCCGGCACTACCGGGGTGTCGGTGCGGCGTGGAAGGGCCGGACGTACGCGCGGCCGGAGGCGGCACCGGAGCGGTGCCGTGATGTCGCACCGGGCGAGTGACGGTGACGTCGCTTCAGGTGAGCGCGCCGTCCTCTTAACGGAAATAGTTTTCCCGACACGGGGAGTAGCGCCGTCAATTCGGCGTGTACACATCGCCCTGGAGATCCGTGGATTGACGCTTAAGCATGCCCATGATCACTCCCTGCACGCCTTCCGGGCACCTTTTCTTTATGTGTTCTTCATGCCCGGGGACGACCGGCCGACCCGGGGGCCCCGACCCGCCGGTAACCCCCTCCGAACTCGGCTTTTACATGATCTTGGCACGTTCCGCCGCCCGTTTTTGGCATGTTCGCTCGGATTGGGGATCCACTTCTTCACGAAGCCCGTCAAACAACCCTCTAATCAGGCTCCCCAACCAGCACATCGTGGGCTTAACTTATGTGCCATGACCTCCCCCCGCTCCACCTATGGAGGCGGTTACCACACCGCGCCGTCCTTCCCGGACACCCCGATCTACGACTCCCTGGTCGCGGAGCGGGGCACGCCTCAGATCGCCCCGATCCGAGTGCCCGCCGCCTACGACACCGGCAGCAGCTTCCCGGCCAGTGGCAGCAGCTTCCCCTCCAGCGGTTCCTACCTGCCGGCGCTCCCCGCGGCACTGCCCGCCCTCCCGGCGGCGCCCAGCCCGCAGCCCTCCTACGGCAACGGCTACGGATACCCGCAGCCCGCGCAGCAGATGGCTCCCGTGCCCCTGCAGCACGCCCCCGCCCCGTACATCCCGCAGCAGCAGGTGGCCCCGCGCGGCTACCAGGGCGGCCAGTACGCGCAGCCGCCCCGCCCCGCCCCCGCGGGGTACGAGGCGATGCGCCCTGCGGCTCCCCGGCCCGCGCCCGCGCCGATGCAGTACGAGGACCCGTACAACCGTCCGTACCAGGGCGGAGGCTACTGACCGGCTTTCATCCTCCGGACGGCGTCGGGTCCGGAGCGGCTGGCAGGATGACCGCATGCCGACTCCTCTGCTCCGCTCCGTCCACGTCCACCCGGTGAAGGCCATGCGTGCGCTGGCCACCGCGGAGGCCGAGGTCCAGCCCTGGGGGCTGGCCGGGGACCGTCGCTGGGCCGTCGTCGACGCGGCGGACAAGGTCGTGACCCAACGCCGTCACCCCCGGATGGCGTTGGCCACGGCGGAGCCGCTGCCGGGCGGCGGGGTCGTCCTGTCCGCGTCCGGTCGTCCGCCGCTGACCGTCGAGGTACCGCACCCCTCGTCCACGGTCACGGTGGACGTCTTCGACAAGCCGGTGGAGGCCGTGCCGGCCGGTCCCGAGGCGTCCGGCTGGCTCTCGGCGTATCTGGAGGGCGAGTTCCGGCTCGTCCACATGGACGCGCCCGAGCACCGGCGCCCGGTCGACCCGGACTACGCGCTGCCCGGCGAGACGGTGAGCTTCGCGGACGGCTATCCGCTGCTCGTCACCACCACGGCGTCGCTCGACGCCCTCAACTCCCTCATCGCGCAGGGGGACCACGCTCATGAGGGCCCGCTTCCGATGAACCGGTTCCGGCCGAACCTGGTGATCGAGGGAGCCGCCCCCTGGGCGGAGGACGGCTGGACGCGGCTCGCCGTCGGGGAGGTCGCCTTCCGGGTCGCGCGGCCGTGCGGGCGCTGTGTCGTCACCACGACGAACCAGTTCACCGCCGAGCGCGGCAAGGAGCCGCTGCGGACCCTGGCCCGGCACCGCAAGAGCGGCGGCCGGGTCATCTTCGGCCAGAATCTCGTCCCCGAGCACACCGGCACCGTCCGGGTCGGCGACGAGGTGAAGATCCTGGACTGAGCCGCCGCCCCTCCGCGCCTTTCGACACCCCCTGCGGGACCCCCGTCACACTTCACCGGCCCGACAGGCGGGGAACCCGCCCCCGGGGCACACTCGTTGAAGGAGCTGTGAACAACGAGGGGGTTCCGACGTGCGTGCTGCCATCGGACTCTGGCGCTGGCGGCACAATCCCCTGCGCCGGACCACGGATCTCGTCGAGGCCTGGGTCGCCTTCGTGGCGGTCGCGCTGCTCTGTCTCGTCGTGCCCCTCACCGGCTGGGCCGCCGGCACCTCCGCCCACGGCTCCCTTCAGCGCGCGGTCCGCACCCAGCAGGAACAGCGTGTGCCGACGACGGCCCGGGTGCTCAGACCCGCCGACCGGCCCGCGGGCGGCCCCAGGACCGCCGAGGCGGCCGGCGAGGAGCGTCTGCGCCGCTCCGTCGTGGCCGAGTGGACCGCACCCGACGGCTCGACCCGTACGGGAACGGTGACGACGGCCCGGCGGACGTCCGCCCCGGGCGCCACCTTCCCCCTGTGGACCGACCGGTACGGACACCCCGTCGCTCAGCCCATGCACGAGGACACCGCCCGTGCCCACGCGGCCGTCGCCGGTCTGACGGCCGCGCTGCTCGCTGGACTCATGGTCGAGATCGTCCGCCGCCTCGCCGTACGCCGCCTGGTGCTGATGCGGTACGCGCGCCTCGACCGCGCGTGGGCGGCGACCGGTCCGGACTGGGGCCGCACGGGAACCGGCAGCTGACCCCGGTCGAACATCGACCATCGACCAAGCCTCGGCACGACCGCGGCGGAAGCCCACACCCGCCCGGCTTCCGACCGACGCCCGACCACGCCCACCCGGCTTCCGACCGACGTCCGACCACCGCCCGTCCGACATCCGACCGCCGCCCGACCGGCTTCCGGCAGCGCCACCGCGCGACCGAGCCCGACCGACCTCGACCATCGGCGACCGTCCCCTGACCGGGCGTGACATGTGCCCGGCGCCCACGCCGCAGCGGGTGCACGTGCGCGTCCACGACCCGTCAACCCCGCGCCCTCGCGCGCGCTACGGTGGGGCATCGGATCAGCGGCGAGGCATGAGGCGGGGGCAGGACACACCCATGGCACAGGGCACGGTCCAGGTGACGCACACCGGCACATCGCGGTGGCGGCGCCGCACGGGTGAGTACCCCTCGCTCGCCGCCGCACTCGAAGCGGCCGGGGACGGGGACGTGCTCACCATCGCCCCCGGCACCTACCGGGAGAACCTGGTGGTCCGGCGGGCGGTCACCCTGCGCGGCCCCGAGGGCTCGATCGGCTCGGTGCGGATCGCACCGCCGGACGGGGTGCCGCTGACGCTGCGCGCCTCCGTCACCGTCCAGGACCTCCACATCGAGGGGCAGGACGTCGCCGCTCCGGCGCTGCTCGTCGAGGACGGCACCCCCGAGCTGCTCGATCTGCGGATCATGACCCGCTCGGCGGCCGGGATAGAGGTGCGGGGCGCGGCCAGGCCGACGGTCCGCCGCTGCACCGTCGACAATCCCGCCGGGGTCGGCATCGCCGTGGTCGACGGCGCGGGCGGGGTGTTCGAGGAGTGCGAGGTGGTCTCCGCCGGGCAGGCGGGCATCTCGGTGCGGGGCGGTGCGCACCCGCGGCTCGAACGCTGCCGGGTGCACCACGCCTCCGGCGCCGGAATCGCCGTGACCGGTGAGGGCAGCGGGCTCGAAGGCGTCGGCTGCGAGGTGTACGAGATCAAGGGCGCGGGTCTCCAGATCGCGGCCCGTGCGACCGCCCACCTCACCGACTCCTCGGTGCACCGCACCTCGGGCGACGGCATCACGCTCGACACCGACGCGGTGCTCACGCTCTCCGACTGCGACATCCACGACGTCCCGGAGAACGCCGTCGACCTGCGCTCGCGCTCGGTCCTCACGCTGACCCGGTCGACCGTCCGCCGCTTCGGCCGCAACGGCCTCTCGGTGTGGGACCCGGGGACCCGGGTGGACGCCAACCAGTGCGAGATCCACGACAGTACGGGCGACTATCCGGCGGTGTGGGTGAGCGACGGGGCGACCGCCGTCCTCGACGCCTGCCGGGTGCACGACGTGCCGGACGCGCTGTTCGTCCTCGACCGGGGTTCGCGGGTGGACGTCGTCGACAGCGATCTGTCGCAGGTGCGGAACACGGCGGTGTCGGTCAGCGACGGGGCGACGGCGCAGCTCGACGACTGCCGGATCCGGGAGGCGTCGACGGGTGCCTGGTTCCGGGACCACGGCAGCGGCGGCACGCTCGGCGGCTGCACGATCGACTCCGTGCAGACCGGGGTCATCGTCACCAAGGGCGCCGATCCCACGATCGACCGGTGCACGGTCACCTCGCCCGCGGAGGCCGGTTTCTACGTTTCGGCGGAGGGCCGCGGCTCCTTCACCGGCTGCCGGGTCACGGGCAGCGGCGGGTACGGGTTCCATGTCACCGACGGCTGCCGCACCACCCTGCGCAAGTGCCGTACGGAGCGGTGCGCGCGCGGCGGTTACGAGTTCCCGGAGGAGGGCGCGAGCGCCGAGGACTGCACCAGCGACGAGAGCGCGGTCCGCTCCTCCGTGCCCGACGGCGGGACGGTCCTGACGGCCACCCAGTCGGGAGGGCTCCTCGGGACGGTGCCCACACCGCGCGTCCCGGCCGTCGTACCGGTCCCGGACGTTCCGGCGGTGGACGCCCGTTCCTCGCAGGACGTGCTCGGGGAACTCGACGCCCTGGTGGGCCTGGAGAGCGTCAAGCTGGAGGTGCGGACCCTCACCAACATGATCGAGGTGGGGCGCAGACGTCAGGAGGCGGGGCTCAAGGCCGCCTCGGTCCGCCGCCATCTGGTCTTCACGGGCAACCCGGGCACGGGCAAGACGACGGTGGCCCGGCTGTACGGCGAGATCCTGGCCTCGCTGGGGGTCCTGGAGCGCGGGCATCTGGTGGAGGTCTCCCGGGTGGACCTGGTCGGCGAGCACATCGGCTCGACGGCGATCCGCACCCAGGAGGCCTTCGACCGGGCGCGCGGCGGGGTGCTGTTCGTCGACGAGGCGTACGCCCTGTCGCCGGAGGACTCGGGCCGTGACTTCGGCCGTGAGGCGATCGACACGCTGGTGAAGCTGATGGAGGACCACCGCGACGCGGTGGTGGTGATCGTCGCCGGCTACACGGCGGAGATGGAGCGCTTCCTCACGGTCAACCCCGGTGTGGCGTCCCGTTTCTCACGGACCATCACCTTCGGCGACTACGACCCGGACGAGCTGCTCCGGATCGTGGGACAGCAGGCGGACGAGCACGAGTACCGGCTCGCCCCGGGGACGGACGAGGCCCTGCTCGTGTACTTCACGAAGCTGCCCAAGGGTCCGGCCTTCGGCAACGGGCGTACGGCGCGGCAGACGTTCGAGTCGATGGTGGAGCGGCACGCGGGCCGGGTCGCCGAGCTCGCCGAGGCGAGCACGGACGATCTGACGCTGCTCTACCCGGACGATCTGCCCGAACTCCCCTGATCGGTCGTCTCGTTCGGCTCGCGCTGGTGGGGTACGGCGGGCGGGAGCCGGTCCAGGAGGGCGCCGCGCCGGTGGGCGAACGCCGGGTCGGCCTGGTAGTCGGAGTGGCCCAGGATCGGTTCGGGCAGCGGGTGGGCGCGGGTGCGGCCGTAGGCGACCGGGTCGAGGAGGACCTCGGCGTCGACGGCGGGCCTGCCGCCCTCGGCGGGGACCCGGACGGGTCCGCCGATGGGGTCGGTGGCGCGGTACAGGTTGCTCCAGCAGTGGACCGTGCGGTTCAGGGCGCGCAGTGCCTCCGGGCCGAAGTAGGCCGGGAACCAGCGTCCGTAGAGCCGCTCCAGGGGGGATCCGTAGGTGAGGAGCGCGACCCGGCCCCGGGTGGCGGGCGGCAGTTGCCAGACGGCGGCCGCGGCGAGCACGCTGCCCTGCGAGTGTCCTGAGATGACGAGCCGGCCGCCGGTGCTCCGGGTCCAGGAGCTCATCCGCCAGGTCAGGTCGGGGACCGCCCGTTCGGCGTAGCAGGGCGGGGCGAACGGGTGGGCGGCGCGCGGCCAGAACGTGCCGACGTCCCAGAGGATGCCGATGGTGCGGCGGGCGGAGGCGTCCCGGTAGGCGCGGCGGCCCCAGGTGACGAAGAGCAGGAAGCCGAAGCCGATCATCCAGGAACCGATGGCCTGGGTGACGGTGGCCAGGGAGGCGATCGCCGGATGGGCTCCGTCGAAGGCCCGGCCGGGGACGTTTCCGCTGGCCCAGGCGCCGGCGACGGAGCCCGCCCCGAGCAGCAGGGTGGCTCCGGAGATGACGCCGACGAGGACGGGGGCGGAGTCGGTGAGCGACGCCCGGGCCCGGCCAGCCGCGATCTGGCCGGTACGGACCGGGTCGCGTTCGTCGGCGGCTTCGTAGTCGGCCTCGACCTGTTCGCGGATTCGTCGTCCGGCGATCACGGTCCGTACGGCGAGGAGGACGGCGGGCACGAGCAGCAGCAGGAGCAGTACGGGGATGACGGATGCCTGCCAGCTGAGGAGTACGGGCGGGCTGATGCGGGGGCCGCCGTCGCCCATGCCGGGGGTGGCGGGCCCGTCGAGCCAGTCGGCGACGCGCTGGGCGACACCTCCGGACATCACTCCGGCGAGCGCGCAGGCGAGCATGGCGACGGCGGGGCCGCCGAGTCCGCGCAGCGCGGTGCGGGTGTCCCCGCGGGGCCGTTGGAGGAGCACGGCGACGACGCCGAGGGCGACGACGAGGCCGCCCTGGGCGAGGGTGAGTCCGCCGAAGGCGACGTTGCCGGGCAGCGCTCCGCCGGAGGTCCAGCCGGGGCGGGACCAGCCGGCGTAGAGGGCGGTGAGCGCGAGCACGGCGAGCGAGACGCCGGGCAGCCAGGAGACGAGGGCCCGTTCGACGCGCAGGTCGAGACGGCGCTCGCTGCGGCCGCGGCGGCAGACGACCCAGAGGACGAGCACCGCGAGGGCGGCGACGGCGGCCTGGAGGGCCCGGCCGAGGAAGGAGCCGGCGCCCGCGCTGGTGGCGTCGTGCCGGGCGGTGGCCGTGGCGAGGGCGGCGGCGACGGTGAGGAAGCCGGCGGCGGTGTGGGCGGCCCTGAGGCGGGCGACGAGCCGGCGGCCGTACCAGAAGCCGGGGCGGCCGAGGGCGGGCCGCAGTTCGACGGGGCCGGGACCGTCGTCCCCCCGGTCGGCGCTCTCCGTGTCGGCGGCCCCGTCCGCGACCGGGGCCGGTCCCGTGGCGGCCCGTGGTGCGGCCACGGGGTCGTCGTATCCGGTGGGCGGGCGCTGCGCCTCGTACGCGCTCCAGGTCCGGTTCGACAGGTACCAGAGGAGGCCGACGAGCAGCGTCGGCACCAGGGCGGCGAGGGCGAGGCGGCGGCCGGGCGCCGACCACCAGCCGCCGCGCGCCTCGGAGAGGAAGCCGAGCCAGGAGTACGCGTCGGTGCAGGCGGCGCTCGCGGCGCACTGCCAGGCGGTCAGGTCGAGGGCGACCTCGCAGGCGGCGGCGGTGAGCAGCACGGTGAGGGTGAGGGCCACCAGCCGGACGAGGACGCCGTACGTCCGGACGAGCCCCGGCCTGCCCTGGGCGGGCGGGCGCATCCAGTGCGCGAGGTTGACGACCATGAAGGGCAGGAGCAGCAGCCACAGGGCGCGGGCGCCGTCGCCCGAGGTCAGATGGGACCAGACGTACGCCTCCGGGACCGGGCGGGCCGCGTACCGCTCCGGGTGGTCCTCGGCGTCGACGTCCTCGGCCCGCCGGTGCATGGCGGCGGTCCTGTCGCCCGTGATCCGTACGGTCCTCGGATCGTCGAGCATGTCCTGGGGGGTGGCTCCGCCGACTCCGTGGACGAGGAGTTCGAGCGCCGCGCCGCCGCTCTCCGGAGCGGGTGTGGCAGGGGACACTGAGGGGACTTCCTCTCAGGGTGGGAAGATGCGACGTCGGCACCAGGATCGCGGACAGTGGTGCGCCCGCGCACCGTTCCTCACCGAATCCGACACCCATCCCCTTGTCTCCTGCGGAAGGACCGGCCCCGGCGGTGACTGACAACCAGAACCTCCTCGCGGAGCAGCGGCGTGCCCTGATCCTCGACGAGGTACGGCGGCGCGGCGGTGTACGGGTCAACGAGCTGACCCGGCGCCTCAGCGTCTCGGACATGACGATCCGTCGCGACCTGGACGCGCTGGCCCGGCAGGGCATGCTCGCGAAGGTGCACGGCGGGGCCGTTCCGGTGGTCGAGGCGAGTACCCACGAGCCGGGCTTCGAGGCCAAGTCGGTGCTCGAGCCGAGTGCCAAGGACGAGATCGCCCGGACGGCGGCGGCGATGGTCGCGCCGGGCAGCGCGATCGCCCTGTCGGGCGGCACGACGACCTACGCCCTGGCCCGGCATCTGCTCGACGTGCCCGACCTGACCGTGGTGACGAACTCGGTCCGGGTCGCGGACGTGTTCCACGAGGCCCAACTGACGGGTGGTGGTGGCGAGTCGCGGCGCGGAGCGGCCACGGTCGTCCTGACGGGCGGGGTGCGCACGCCCTCCGACGCCCTGGTGGGGCCGGTGGCGGACCGGGCGGTCCGCTCGCTCCACTTCGACCTGCTGTTCCTCGGGGTGCACGGCATCTCGGTGGAGGCGGGCCTCTCGACGCCGAATCTGGCGGAGGCCGAGACGAACGGATGCCTGATGCGGTCGGCGCGCCGGGTCGTCGTGGTCGCCGACCACACCAAGTGGGGCACGGTGGGCCTGAGTTCGTTCGCCGGTCTGGACGAGGTGGACACCTGGGTGACGGACCGGGGCCTGCCCGAGGACGTACGGGCCGAGGTGGCGGAGCACCTGCCGGGGCTCGCGGTGGCGGGCGAGGAGCAGGCGTGAGCCTCCTTCCCGGGGACCGGGCATGACGCTCTTCCGGGTCGAGCGGACCGTGTCGCCGGCTCCGGACGAGGTGTGGCGGCGGCTCACGGACTGGCCGGCCCACGGCCGCCAGGTGCCGCTGACCCGGACGAGCGTGCTGACGCCGGGGCCGAACCGGGCCGGGACCCGCTTCACGGCCCGCACCGGCATCGGCCCGCTGTCCTTCGACGACCCGATGGAGGTCGTGGTCTGGGAACCGCCGGAGGCGGGGACGGACCGGGCGGGCGTCTGCCGTCTGGAGAAGTCCGGGCGGGTCGTGCGGGGGTGGGCGCTCGTCGAGGTGACAGAGATGCCGGGCGGCGGAAGCCGGGTGGTGTGGACGGAGGAGCTGTCCGTACGGGGCCTGCCGCGGGCCTTCGACCCGGTGCTCGGGTGGGCGGGGCGTGCCCTGTTCGGCCGGGCGGTGGACGGGCTGCTGCGGGAGGGATGAGGCGGGCCCGGCGGACGGACGGAGGCGGCGGCGGACAGACGGTGTCGGCGGACCGAGACCGACGGCCGGTGTCGACGGACGGAGACCGACGGCCGGTGTCGGCGGCGGCCAGCGTCGGCGGCGGCCAGCGTCGGCGGCGGGTGTCGCCGCGGCTGTCGACAGCCGGTGTCGCCGCGGCTGTCGACGGCCGGTGTCGCCGACGGCCGCGGCCGGTCCTGAGGAGTGAGCGGGGCCACCTTCCGCACCCCCTGTGCTGTTGACATTCCGTCAGCTAGGGTGCACTTCCGCTTCCGTCCTGTTCCATCCTGGGGAGGGTTGGTCCATGGCACGCCGACTGAGGCCGGTGGAGCTCGACTTCACCGCGTCCGCACCCGTCCGTCTGGTCTTCACGGCGACGCTCGCCGCCCCGCCCCCGACCGTCTACCGGTCCCTCGCCGTGGAGGTGGGGAGCCTGCCCGCCTGGTTCACCCCGGTCTCCTCCGCCGTCCCGTCGGGCGACGGGGCGGGCCGGACGGTCCGCCTCCGGGGCGGGATCGTCTTCGAGGAGACGATCCTCGCCGCCGAGCCCGACGCCCGGTACGCCTACCGGGTCGACTCGACCAACGCCCCCGGCATGGCGGCCCTCGCGGAGGAGTGGGCCCTCTCCCCCGCCGGCAAGGGCACCCGGCTGCGGTGGACGATGGCCGCCGACGGCGCCGCGCCGTTCCGGCTGGCACTGCGCCTGGCGGGGCCGGGCGTGGGGCTGTCCTTCCGGGACGCCGCGCGCCGGCTCGACCGGCGGCTCACTCCGGCCAGGCCCCCGTCTCCAGGAACCGCTCGATAGCGGCGCTGTAGGGGCCGATGTCCAGACCCTGGGCGGCCAGCCAGTCGTCGGAGTAGTACTTGTCCAGGTAGCGCTCGCCCCCGTCGCAGATCAGGGTGACGACACTGCCGGTCCGCTCATGGGCGACCATCTCGGCGATGATCTTGAAGGCGCTCCACAGGCCGGTGCCGGTGGAGCCGCCGGCCTTGCGGCCGATCGCCGCCTCCAGGGCGCGGACGGCGGCGACGCTCGCCGCGTCGGGCACCTTCATCATGCGGTCGATGGCGCCGGGTACGAAGCTGGGCTCCATCCGGGGACGGCCGATGCCCTCGATCCGCGAACCGCAGTCGGCGGTGGCGTGCGGGTCGTGATGCGTCCAGCCGTCGAAGAAGCAGGAGTTCTCCGGGTCGGCGACACAGATGCGGGTGTCGTGCTGCATGTAGTGGACGTAGCGGGCGATGGTCGCCGAGGTGCCGCCGGTGCCCGCGGTGGCCACGATCCAGGCGGGCTCCGGATAGCGCTCCAGCCTCAGCTGCTGGTACATCGACTCGGCGATGTTGTTGTTGCCGCGCCAGTCGGTGGCCCGCTCCGCGTAGGTGAACTGGTCCATGTAGTGACCGCCGGTGCGCTCCGCGAGCGCGGCGGCCGCCTCGTACATCGTGCGCGAGTCGTCGACGAAGTGGCACTGCCCGCCGTGGAATTCGATCAGCCGGCACTTCTCGGGGCTGGTCGTGCGGGGCATCACCGAGATGAAGGGGACGCCGATCAGCTTCGCGAAGTACGCCTCGGAGACGGCGGTCGACCCGCTGGAGGCCTCGATGACGGGCTTGCCGGGCCGGATCCAGCCGTTGCAGAGGCCGTACAGGAAGAGGGAGCGGGCGAGGCGGTGCTTGAGGCTGCCGGTGGGGTGGGTGGACTCGTCCTTGAGGTAGAGGTCGATGCCCCACTTCTCGGGGAGCGGGAAGCGCAGCAGATGCGTGTCGGCCGAGCGGTTGGCGTCGGCCTGGACCTTGCGGACGGCTTCCTTGAGCCAGGACCGGTACGCCGGGTCGGTGCGGTCGACGTCGACGGTCACCGCCGCGGTGGTGACACCGCTCTCCACACTGTTCTCGGTGGTGCTCATCCGCGCCTCTCCTCAATCACGTCCCGGGGCTCCCCCGCTGCCGACCATACCCCTCCCACCTGGGCAAACGTTTCCTTTGACTGTCCATAGGGATGACTTGCGGACGCCGTGCGGAAGGGCCTCTGGTGCGGGCCGCGACGGCCCGGCACACTGGGAGGGCAACCGGGTGAAAGGGGCGGATCGGCATGTCGGAACCCGAGTTCAGCGCGAGGGGCGTACGGATCGCCCGCTGGCCGCGCTCACTGACACGCGCCGGCGAGGTGCGGATCGAGGACGGACGGCTCGCCCTCCTCACGAGCTACGGCAGCGAGATCGACAGCGCCCCCGTGACGGCGGTCCGGGCGGGGCGCCCGTGGTTCGCGAAGCCCGACGAGGCGGTGGCCACGGTGAACGGCACGCGCTACCGGCTGACCCTCGACAAGGGCGGCGCCACCGGTGGCGAGGGCCGCGCCGCGTCGGAGGAGTCGGGACGCTTCCTGGCGGCGCTGAAGCGCGCGGCGGGGCGGCGCTGAGGCGACACCCCGGCGTGTCGCGGGTCGCCGTGAGTTGCGGGACGCTCACCACTGGTTCAGGCTGGTACCACCTCACCGAGGGTTGACCGGTGGTGACAGTGTGCTCAGGTCGCCACCCTGCTGTACCGCATGTGAGATCCGAATCTTCGTCTTCTTCCGGACTACTTCGGGGAGTCGCAGCCGTGATCAGCGAGCCGAGCAGGTATTACGCGGTGGAGCTCCAAGCCCTGCCGTCGCGGATCGGACAGGTCCGCAGGATTGTCTCCGCGCATCTCCGTCATTGGCAGCTCGACGCCTTGATCGACCATGCCGTGCTCGGTGTCACCGAGCTCCTGACGAACGTCCACCGGCATGCCCGGCCGGACAAGCGGTGCACCGTCGAGATCGAGCTGCTGCTCGACCGCCTCACGGTCTCCGTCCGGGACCACGACCCCCGCATACCGGAGGCCGTCGGGTGCCCGGACCCGCTCGACGCGTACGAGGGGGGCGACGGGTACGAGGAGCTGGCCACGTCCGGTCGCGGCCTCGCCATCGTCGGTGCGCTCAGCGAGAGTTGGGGCGTCCGTCCGTGCGGGGCCGACGGCAAGGTGGTGTGGTTCACGCTCGCCGCGCCGCCGCCCGCCGTCCCGGTCGAGACGCGTTCCTACGCCGTGTACGGCACGACGGCCGAGGGCCCGTTCCGGGAGTACGCGCCGTTCCCCGGCGTTCCGCTCAGCGCCCCGGCCGACCCGGCCGCCGCCCCTGCCCTCGAACCCGCTCTCGCGCCGGCCCCCGCCGTGGCCACTGCTGCGGCCCCGTCAGCCCGTGCGGCCCGCCGGCACCCGG
>NZ_JBHTSA010000139.1:0-20496 GCF_042795405.1 Streptomyces sp. NPDC056480
GGTGAGACGACCGGCCGGGGGTTCCGTGCGTGCGGGGGGCCGGGTGGCTCAGACGCTGAGCGCCTGCTTCACCTGGGCGAGGCTCGGGTTCGTCAGGGTCGAACCGTCCGGGAAGAGGACGGTCGGAACGGTCTGGTTTCCGCCGTTCGCCTTCTCGACGAAGGCCGCCGAGTCGGGGTCCTGCTCGATGTTGATCTCCGTGTACGCGATGCCCTCGCGGTCCATCTGGCTCTTCAGCCGACGGCAGTAGCCGCACCACGTGGTGCTGTACATCGTCACAGTGCCCTGCATGGCGAGGCGCTCCTCTTGGTTCGCTGACGGGTGCCGAGAGCAAGAACGTACGCCGTGTCCCGGCCATTCCCGGAATTCGTATGACCGCGGACGCCGCCTGTGGACAAGCCTCCGCGGTGAGCTCGGCGGACCTGGCAGCATTGGGGGGTGACAGCAGCAACGCACTCCACTCTCTTCCCGCAGGTACCGGAGACGGCCGACGCGGTGCTCGACGGGCTCGACCCGGAGCAGCGCGAGGTCGCCCTGGCCCTGACCGGCCCGGTGTGCGTCCTGGCGGGCGCCGGCACGGGCAAGACGCGGGCGATCACCCACCGCATCGCGTACGGGGTGCGGTCGGGCAGACTCCAGCCCGCCAGTGTGCTGGCCGTCACCTTCACCAACCGCGCCGCGGGCGAGATGCGCGGCAGGCTCCGGCAGCTCGGCGCGGGCGGGGTCCAGGCGCGCACGTTCCACTCCGCGGCCCTCCGTCAGCTCCAGTTCTTCTGGCCGAAAGCCGTCGGTGGCGATCTGCCCCGGCTCCTGGAGCGGAAGATCCAGCTGGTCGCCGACGCCGCAGCCCGCTGCCGGGTCCGGCTCGACCGGAACGAGCTGCGGGACGTCACCGGCGAGATCGAGTGGGCCAAGGTCACCCAGACCGTCCCCGCCGACTACCCGGCCGTCGTCGCCAAGGCCCACCGGGACGCCCCCCGCGACCCGGCGGAGATCAGCCAGATCTACGCGATGTACGAGCAGCTGAAGCGCGACCGCTCGGTGATCGACTTCGAGGACGTGCTGCTGCTCACCGTCGGCATCCTCCAGGACCGGCACGACATCGCCGACCAGATCCGCAGCCAGTACCAGCACTTCGTGGTGGACGAGTACCAGGACGTCTCCCCGCTCCAGCAGCGGCTGCTCGACCTGTGGCTCGGCGACCGCGACAACCTGTGCGTCGTCGGCGACGCGAGCCAGACGATCTACTCCTTCACCGGGGCCACCCCCGACCACCTGCTGAACTTCCGCACCCGCCACCCGGGGGCCACGGTGGTCAAGCTGGTCCGCGACTACCGCTCGACCCCCCAGGTCGTCCACCTCGCCAACGGACTGCTCAGCCAGGCCCGCGGCCGGGCCGCCGAGCACCGCCTGGAGCTGATCTCCCAGCGCGACCCCGGCCCCGATCCCGTCTACACGGAGTACGCGGACGAGCCGACCGAGGCCGAGGGCACCGCGCGCCGCATCCGGGACCTCATCGCCGCCGGCGTCCCGGCCGGCGAGATCGCCGTCCTCTACCGGATCAACGCCCAGTCCGAGGTGTACGAGCAGGCCCTCGCCGACGCCGGCGTGCCCTACCAGCTGCGCGGCGCCGAGCGCTTCTTCGAGCGCCAGGAGGTACGGGAGGCGGGCATCGCCCTGCGCGGCGCGGCCCGCGCCGGGGGCAACGACTCCCTCCTCGACGACGCCGAGGACCTGCCCGCGCAGGTCAGGGCCGTCCTCTCGACCAAGGGCTGGACCTCGCAGCCGCCCTCGGGCTCCGGGGCCGTCCGTGACCGCTGGGAGTCCCTCGCCGCCCTCGTCCGGCTCGCCGAGGACTTCGCCCGCGCCAGGTCCGGGGCCACCCTCTCCGACCTCGTCGCCGAACTCGACGAGCGGGCCGCCGCGCAGCACGCGCCGACCGTCCAGGGCGTCACCCTCGCCTCGCTGCACTCCGCCAAGGGCCTCGAATGGGACGCCGTCTTCCTGGTCGGCCTCACCGAGGGCATGATGCCGATCACCTACGCCAAGACCGACGAGCAGATCGAGGAGGAGCGGCGCCTGCTGTACGTCGGCGTCACCCGCGCCCGGCTCCACCTCACGCTGTCCTGGGCGCTCTCCCGCTCCCCGGGCGGCCGGGCCTCCCGGCGCCCCAGCCGCTTCCTCAAGGGCCTGCGGCCCGGCTCCGGCTCCCTCGGCACCGTCGCCTCGGGCGGGTCCGGCGCCTTCGAGCGGGGCGCCGCCGCCGGCCGCCGCAAGCCGCGCGGCCCCGTCCTCTGCCGGGTCTGCGGGGCGACCCTCACCGAGGCCGGCGCCATGAAGCTCATGCGCTGCGAGGACTGCCCCTCAGACATGGACGAGGCGCTGTACGAGCGGCTCCGCGACTGGCGTGCCGATCAGGCCAGGGAGCTCGGCCAGCCGGCGTATTGCGTGTTCACCGACAAGACGCTGATGGCCATCGCGGAGCGGGTCCCCGCCAGCGGCGGGGAGCTCTCCTCGATCTCCGGCGTCGGCGCCCGCAAGCTCGACCGCTTCGGCGCCGATGTCCTGGCCATCTGCGCAGGTGGGGACGGCGGGACGGGCCTCGACGACAGTTGAGCGAAACTCGTGGGAAAAATAGTTTGCGCCTGCCCCGTCAAGCCCCATAGGTTCTTAACCACGGAAACAGCGGCTTCTGAGAAGCCCTGTCTCTGTGCTGTACTTGTCCAAATAAACATGAGGGTCCGGCTCGCACCCGAGCCCTCCGAGACGCCGAGAGGAGGCGATTCCACGTGATCAGCAACGTCATTCAGACCAGCACCGCCAGCTTCATCAGCCGTGCCGGCTTCGTCAGCACCGCCAAAATGACCGATCGCTCCGTCGTCTCCGCCTGCTCGCTCGGCCTCTCCGCCTCGGCGTTCATTGGCACCGGTCTGCCCGTCTCCGGCCTTGCCGGTGCCGGTCTGCGACCTGCCGTGGAGCTTCGCAATGAGCGACCGACCAAGGCACTGGAAGCAGGAGCAGCAGGCAAGGCCACGGCCTATGCCTTTGCGGCGACCGGTGCCGGCACCCAGCAGCAGACGACGACGCACGACCACAAGATGTGGGCCTTCCGTGGGCTCGAACCCTGGAGTGATCCAGTCTGATCCATGATCAGACCGGCGCCTTCAGGGCCGCGGAACCCCACCCGGGATCCGCGGCCCTTTTGTTTGTCCCCGAACAGGGACGACGACACGAGGACGCCTCGGGACAGACGCACCCCGGTACCAGCCGAAAACCCGGTCAACAGGCCGGAACGACCAGACGAGGAAAGACCACCGTGCAACTCGAAGCGCACGCCCCGTCCGTACCGCCTTCCGCATCGATCGCCCAGCCCGGCCGCCCCACGGAGGACCCCACTTTGACCCCCCTCAGCACGCTCACCGCGCTCGACGACGCCATCGAGAACCTCGGCGTCCCCGTCCCCTGTCGCGCCTACGACCCCGAGGTCTTCTTCGCGGAGTCCCCGGCCGACGTCGAGTACGCGAAGTCCCTCTGCCGGACCTGCCCCCTCGTGGCCGCCTGCCTCGCCGGCGCCCAGGAGCGGCGCGAGCCGTGGGGCGTCTGGGGCGGCGAGCTCTTCGTCCAGGGCGTGGTCGTCGCCCGCAAGCGGCCCCGTGGCCGTCCGCGCAAGAACCCGGTCGCGGCATGAGCGCCACCGGAACCATCGACCGCCCCCTCACGCACGATCCCCAGAAGCAGGCCCCGATGACCTCTTCCACCAGCGAGCCCGCCGGCTCCGCGACCCCAGTCTTCTTCCCCTCCGCCGCGCCCACCGCGCGTCAGAACAGGACCCGTGAAATGCAACTCGCCCCAGAAGCCCTCGCCCGTGCCCATATGCACGAGCGCCACCGTGAGGCCGACGCGGAACGCCAGGCCGTGCGCCTGGTCGCCGCCCGACGCATGCAGCGCCGCGCCGAGCGCGTCTCGCTGCGCGCCCGCCGCGCGCTGGCCATGGCCGTCATGCACTGACGACCGCCATGCACTGATCAACCCGCGCCCCCCAGGGGCGCCCCCACGGGGGCCGGTCCGAACGGACCGGCCCCCGCGGTGCGTTGTCGGGTCCCCGGCGCTTCGTCGGGTTATCGTCACGAGGGTGAACGACGCCCGTACCCCCGAGGGGCCCCTCGTCTGCGCGCGCTGCGGCAAGACGGCCGACACCCTGCCGCTGACCTGGACCTGCTCGGTGGAGAACGGCCGGCGCAGCTACTTCTGCGAGGACTGCGCCCGCGCCAACATCCGTGCGATCGAAGGACGCCTCGACTCCTCCTGGTGGTGACCCGTCAGTCCGACTCGGCCGCCACGAAGCCCGGCAGCCACTCCTCCAGCTCGTCCCGCAGACGCACCGTCGCGTTCAGCTGGCACAGCACCCCGATGGTGCTCAGCGTCACCCGGTGTATCAGCAGATACGAGGGCGGCAGATTGAGCTGCTTGCCCAACTGGTGGGCGGGGGAGCGCGGGTCGGCGATGCGGGCCGCCTGGGTGCGCATCCAGCCACGGGTGAAGAGGAAGGACTCGGCCTCGGCCGGTTCGATGATCGGCAGCAGGTACTCCAGGACCGCGTCGGGATCGAGCGCCACGGACTTCTTGACGAAGCCGTCCGCCCGCAGCAGCTCGTAGACGGTCTCGGCCTCCCCCTCCAGCGTCATCCGCAGACAGGTGCCGATCGTCTCCGGCAGCCCGCCCGGCAGCCGGTCCACCGTGCCGAAGTCGAGCACCCCGAGCCGCCAGCCCGCCGGGCCCTCGTCCTCGTCGGCGCCCGGCAGCAGCCGGAAGTTCCCCGGGTGCGGGTCGGCGTGCAGCAGACCGGTGCGCGCGGGGCCCGAGAAGAGGAAGCGGGCCAGGAGCTGGCCCGCCCGGTTCCGCTGCTCCTCCGTACCGTCCGCGATCACCTCCGCGAGCGGGATGCCGTCCATCCACTCGGTCACCAGGACCTGATCCGCCCGGTGCACCACCGCGGGCACCAGCACGTCGGGGTCGTCCGCGAACTCCTCCGCGTGCTTCTGCTGGGCCGCCGCCTCCAGGGCGTAGTCCAGCTCCTCCGAGACCCGGTCCCGCATCTCGGCGATCAACGGCTTGATGTCCATGCCCGGAATCAGCGGGCCGAGCAGCCGGGCGAACCGGCTCAGCTGCGTCAGGTCCGAGAGCAGTGCCTCCCCGGCGCCCGGGTACTGCACCTTCACCGCGACCTCGCGCCCGTCGTGCCACACGGCCCGGTGCACCTGCCCGATGGACGCGGCCGCCGCCGGCTTGTCCTCGAACTCCAGGAACAGCTCCCGCCACTCCGCGCCCAGCCGCTCCTCGATGACGGTGTGCACGGTGCGCGTCGGCATCGGCGGCGCCGCGTCCTGGAGCTTCGTCAGGGCCGCCCGGTAGGGCCCGGCCACCTCCTCGGGAAGGGCCGACTCGAAGACGGACAGCGCCTGCCCGAACTTCATGGCCCCGCCCTTGAGCTCACCGAGCACCTTGAACAGCTGCTCGGCCGTGCGCTGCTGGAGCTCGCGGGCGACGAGCTCCGCCGATCTCCCGCCGATCCGCTTGCCCAGGCCCCAGGTGGCCCGGCCCGCGAAGCCGAGCGGCAGGGCCGCCAACTTGGCGGTCCGGGTGACCGCCTTCCGGGGAAGATCAGACATACGCCCCTCCAAAACCCAGACTGCCGTGCCGCGCAGGGCGGTTAACCCTGCCGTGCCGCGCAGGGCCGTTACCCCGCCATTGTGTCCTGCGCGCCTCCGGCTGCCGAGGCGCGCTCCCCCTCTCCGCCGCGCGCCGCCCCGCAGGGGCAGGCCGGATGGGGTCTCGGCCGCTCCGCCCGCCACTCCGACAACGGCAGTGACATCTCCCAGCGGGTACCGGTGCTCGCCGGGAGGTCCCCGTCGAGGAAGGCCAGCGCGTGCGCGGCGGCGAGACCCGCCACCGCCGTCGCGAGACCCAGGTCGCAGGCGGGCAGCGGATGCCGGGCGCCGGAGCGCCACTGGGCGAGCAGCCGGGGCCAGTCCGCCTCCCGGTCCGTCCTCTCCTCCTGAAGACACCGCGCGCACGCCGTGGCGCCGGGCAGGACGAGCGGCCCGACGACTCCCGTCGCCTCCAGGACCCCGGCGTAGAGATGCGGGGTCCCCGTGGTGACCCACCGCTGGGCCGGAAGCGGATCGGGGACGTACGCGCCGAGACCGTCCCGAGGCGTCACCACGACGAGTGACAGCCCGACCCCGCCGGGGCCCTCACCCGGTCCGCCCGGAACACGGGACCTCCGCCAGCGGCCGACCAGCCGGCGGGCCGCCGTCGCGCGGCGCTCGCCGACCGCCTCGGCGGGCAGCCCGCCCGGGGCCGTCTCCCAGGGCTCGACCCGGCCCGAGTCGACGACCTCGACCGAGCCCACGCCCGCCGCCGCGAGCAGCGCCGCCACCATCGCCCCCACCCGCCCCGCGCCCCGGATCTGGACGCGCGCGGCCCGCCGGGCCGCCAGGGTCCGAACCGCCCGATCCGGTTCGGGGTGGACGACGGAGAGCGAGGCGAGGTCGGCGCGGAGCGGATCGAGGGCGCCGTCCACCGCGCCGGCCGTCGGCCCGGGCTTCCCCGGCCGCCCGGTCGAGGCGTCGGCGAGGAGTCCCGCCGACTCGAGCCGTCCGAGCAGCGCGTCGAGGCGACCGGACGGCAGGCCGAGGGTCCTCGCCTCGGTCCGGAGCAGTGCGGTGCCGCGGGTGCCGTCGAGCAGCCCGAGCAGGGTCCCGGTCGCCTGGTCGACCGGATCGAGCACCACCGCGTGCGCGGGGGTCACCCCGAACTGCACGCTGCGAAGACTCCGCCAGGCGCGCCGCAGCGCCGGTTTCACCATCGGATGCATTTCCCCGCCCCCGCATTCATGATCGACAACATCAAGATCGACAACGGCCTTTCGCCGCCCGAGTCGAGAATGCCCTGCCGCCGTGACGGTCGCCGAAAGTTGTCCACAGGCGAGCGGATTAGTCATTCGAATCGTGTGGGGTGTGAGCGGATCGTTGCCGAAACCACTCCGGAGGCGGGACTTCCCCCGCTGACAGCGGGTAACGTCGGGGCCGTGCCCGCCGACCCACAGCGCAGCGTGACCGACAAGCCGCACCGCGGTGCGGGGACGAGTGCGGTCGAGGTCCGCAGAAGCCCACGACGGAGCAGAACCGTCTCGGCCTACCGCGAGGGCGACCGGACCGTCGTGCTCATCCCGGCCCGGATGTCCGAGGCCGAGGAGCGCCGCTGGGTCGGGGTGATGCTGGACAAGCTCGCCGCCCAGGAGAGCCGCAGCGTCCTCGGGGACCGCGAGCTGACCGAGCGGTCGCTGCGGCTGTCCGAGCAGTACTTCGGCGGCCGGGCCCGCCCCAGCTCCGTGCGCTGGGTCACCAACCAGAACACCCGCTGGGGCTCCTGCACCCCCTCCGAGGGCAGCATCCGCCTCTCCCACCGGCTCCAGGGCATGCCCGAGTACGTCGTCGACTACGTCCTCCTGCACGAGCTGGCCCATCTGCTCGTCCCCGGGCACGGCCCCGGCTTCTGGCGGCTCCTCGAGGCGTATCCCCGCACCGAGCGGGCCCGCGGCTACCTGGAGGGCGTGGTCGCCGCCGAGCGCCTGCCGCACCTCCCGGGCGCTCGCGAGGAGTGACGCCGCCGGCTTGTCCGGAATCTCCCCGTCCGCTTGCGGGGAGTGACCCCGACGGCACGCACGCGTGACCGGGGTTTCCCGATTCCGTACCGAAAACGACCTGTGCTGTCTCAATGTCGCACTCAGCGGCTAGCCTGGCGCGAGCATTCGCCATTCGGGATGGGGGACGGTCGTTACGCATGGCCAGGGAATTCCAACGCGGCCACAAGGCCAAGATCAGTGATCTCACAGCGGGTACCGATCTGTACATCGGTGTGCAGATCGCGGCGCCCGGACTGACCTTCGACATCAGCTGTTTCGGACTCGACGCGGACGAGCGGCTCTCCGACGACCGCTACTTCGTCTTCTTCAACCAGCCGAAGACGCCCGAGGAGTCCGTCCAGCTGCTCGGGGCGCAGTCCGGCGACACCGAGTCCTTCCGCGTGACTCTCGACCGCATCCCCGCCAACATCCACAAGCTGTCGTTCACCGCGACCATCGACGGCGCCGGCCAGATGTCGCAGATCGGCCCCGGTCACCTGCGGATCGTGGCGGGCGGCGAAGAGGTCGCGCGGTACGCCTTCACCGGCGCGGAGTTCAGCACCGAGCGCGCGGTGATGCTCGGCGACTTCTACCTCAAGGACGTGTGGCGTTTCGCCGCCGTCGGCCAGGGCTTCGACGGTGGCCTCGACGCGCTCCTGCGGAACTTCGGCGGCGAGGTCGCCGAGGAGGAGCCGGCCGCCCAGCAGCAGGCCGCGCCCGGCTTCGCCCCGCCGCCGCAGGCGACGGCGCCCCCGGCCTTCGGCGCCCCCGCGGCCCCGGCCCCGGCACCCGCCTTCGGCGCACCTCCGGCGCCCGCACCGGCTCCCGCGCCCGCGTTCGGCGCGCCGCCGGCTCCGCCCGCGCCCGTGCCGCCCGCCCAGCCGGTGCACACGGCGCCGACCATGGTGGCGCCGATGGCGCCCGCCCCGGTCCCGCCGCCCGCCCCGGCCCCCGCCCCGTACGGGCAGCAGCCTCCCGGCTACGGCCAGGTCCCCGGACAGCCTCCGGGCCAGTACCCCGGCCAGGTGCCGCCGCAGGCGCCCGGCCAGTACCCCGGTCAGCAGCCGCCGGCGCCCGGCTACGGCCAGGCCGCCCCCGCCCCGTACGGTCAGCAGCCGTCGTACGGCCAGCAGCCCGGCGTCCCGCAGGGTGTCCCGGCGACCGGAGCCGGCCTCGCCGCCGCGCTCGCGCCGTACAAGGAGACCCCCACCGGCGCCCGCTGGACCCCGCAGAACCAGCAGCTCATGCGGGTCGACCTGGCCATGGGCGGCATGCCCGTGCTCGCCCGGCAGGGCTCCATGGTCATGTACCAGGGCAAGGTCGACTTCTCCCACAAGGGCGCCGGCTTCACCGGCCGGATCGTCGGCAACGCCACCGGCCAGGAGATGCAGCTGATGCGCTGCACCGGCCGCGGCCAGCTCTTCCTCGCCGAGGAGGGTGCCCACCTGCACCCGATCGAGCTCCAGGGCGACGGCATCTGCGTCTCCGCGGAGAACGTCCTCGCGTTCGACGAGTCCCTGCAGTACGAGGTGCGCCGCATCGAAGGCCACGGCATCCCCGGCGGCGCCCTGTTCACCATGCAGTTCCAGGGCACCGGCACGGTCGTCGTGAAGACCCACGGCGTGCCCGTGGTGCTGCCCGTCACGCCGACCACCTTCGCCGACTGCAACGCCGTCGTGGCGTGGTCCTCCGCGTCCCAGGTCATCCTCTCCAGCCAGGTGCGGCTCCGCCGCAACGCCTACCCCGGCCACAGCGGAGAGACCGTGAACCTCCAGTTCCGGGGCGCCCCCGGCAACTTCATCGTCGTCCAGCCCTACGAGGTCTGAGGGAGCCCGAAGTCATGAACCAGCAATTCGCGGGCTACGCCCCGACCCCCGTCGCGGCCCGGATGGAGAACCACGGCCGCGCCATGCTCCAGGTGGCCATGGCCTCCGGCCAGGACCTCTACGCCCGGACCGGCTCGATGGTCTCCTACGAGGGCTACATCACCTACGAGCCCAACCCGCCCGCCGCCCGTCAGGTCGCCCAGCAGTGGGTCACCGGCGAGGGCGCGCCCATCATGAAGTGCTCCGGCGACGGACTGCTCTACCTCGCCGACTACGGCGCCGACGTCGTCGTGATCAACCTGCAGAACGACTCGATCTCGGTCAACGGCACCAACCTGCTCGCCTTCGACGCGCACCTCCAGTGGGGCGTCGAGCGGGTCAAGGGACTCGCCAAGTTCGCAGGCCAGGGCCTGTTCAACGTCGAGATCGCCGGCACCGGCTGGGTCGCCCTGACCTCGCGCGGCACCCCGATCGTCGTCGACTGCGGCCGCGGCGACGACGAGACGTACGTCGACCCCGACGCGCTCGTCGCCTGGTCGCCGTCGCTCAAGGTCAAGGGCAAGCGCAGCTTCAAGGCGTCCTCCCTCATCGGGCGGGGCAGCGGCGAGGCATTCCAGATGGCCTTCTCGGGCCAGGGCATCGTCGTCGTACAGCCGAGCGAGGACAGCACCGACCGCCTGCGGGTCCGGGGCTGAGGGGGAGCGAGAACACACCATGCAGAGCCCGCTTTTCAACCACGCCGAACAGCAGAGCCAGGAGCGGTACGTCATCCAGAACCCGCAGCTCCTGCGGGTCAGCCTCACCGGGCAGGACGACATCCTGGCCCGCAAGGGCGCCATGGTCGCGTACCAGGGACTCGTCGACTTCGACGGCGAGTACAAGACCCCCGGCCAGCGCCGGGCCCAGGCCCGCACCGGCGAGGGCCTCGACCTGATGCGCTGCTCCGGCCAGGGCACGGTCTACTTCGCCAACCTCGCCCAGTACGTCCACGTCGTGGACGTCGAGCAGGAGGGCCTGACCGTCGACAGCGCCTACGTCCTGGCGCTCGACTCGACCCTCCACACCGAGGTCATCGCCGTCGACAGCCAGTACGGCGTCTCCGGCACCGGCAAGTACCAGCTCAACATCTCCGGCCGCGGCAAGGTCGCCCTGATGACCTCGGGGCAGCCGCTGATGATGCAGGTCACGCCCGAGAAGTACGTGAGCGTCGACGCGGACGCCATCGTCGCCTGGTCCACCGGGCTGCGCGTCCAGATGCAGGCGCAGACGCACAGCTCCAGCGTCCGCACCCGCCGCGGCAACACCGGCGAGGGCTGGGAACTCAGCTTCCTCGGCCAGGGCTTCGCGCTCGTCCAGCCCAGCGAGGTCATGCCCCCGCAGAACGCGGCCATCGGCCAGGGCATCGCCGCCCAGTTCGGCGCCGGACAGCACGGATCCCACGCCCAGAACCAGAACAACGCCTGGAACTAGGCACCGGACGGACGTGAGGGGCGGTCGGCATGCCGACCGCCCCTCACGCGCGCGTCCCTACGCGAGCCGCGCCAGCGTGCTCTCCAGGAGACGGACCACCGACGTGTCCGCCACGCCCGCCACCTCCTCGTACGTGAACCAGCGCAGGTCCAGCGACTCCTCGCTGATCTGCTCCACCGCACCGGCCGGGGCCAGCGCCGCGTACTGCACGTCCAGGTGCCAGTGGCAGGGCGCCGGGATCGGATGCCGGTCGAGCCGCACCGGGCCGCCCGGCAGCAGGGTCAGTCCCGTGACCCCCGACTCCTCGGCGGCCTCCCGCAGCGCGGCCGCCTCGACCGTCGCGTCACCCGCCTCGCAGTGACCGCCCATCTGCAGCCACATGCCCAGCTTCTTGTGCAGGGTGAGCAGCACCCGCCCGCCGGCGGGGTCGACCACCAGCGCGCTGGACGTCAGATGCCCGGCCTCGCAGGGCTTGTACATGCCGTCCGGATGCGCGTCCAGGTGTGCCAGATACCGGTCGCGCAGCTCCGGCTGGTCCTCGTACCCCTTGAGGACGAGGACCGCGTCGTCGTGCAGCGTCACTCCTTGCCGTCCCCGTCTTCCGGGGCGTCGCCCTTGGCCGCCTCGCCGAGCATCTTGTCGATCTCGGAGAAGTCGAGGTGCTCGCGGTGCACGAAGCCGTCCGGGTCGTCCAGGTCGGTCGCCGTCGGCAGCATGTCCGGGTGCTCCCACAGACCGTCACGGCCGTCGACCCCGCGCGCGTCGGTCAGCGACGCCCAGAGGCGCGCCGCGTCCCGCAGCCGCCGCGGCCGCAGCTCGAGACCGATCAGCGTGGCGAAGGTCTGCTCGGCGGGACCGCCCGAGGCCCGGCGCCTGCGCAGCGTCTCGCGGAGCGCGTCCGCCGACGTCAGGCGCGACTTGGCGGCCTCGTGGACCACCGCGTCCACCCAGCCCTCGACCAGGGCGAGCGCTGTCTCCAGACGGGCCAGGGCCGCCTTCTGCTCCGGGGTGTCCTCCGGCTGGAACATGCCCTGCTGGAGGGCCTCCTGAAGCTGCTCCGGGTGCGTCGGGTCGAGCTGGCCCACCGCCTCCTCAAGCTTCGAGGTGTCGACCTTGATCCCCCGCGCGTACCCCTCGACCGCGCCGAACAGATGCGCGCGCAGCCACGGCACGTGGGCGAAGAGACGCTGGTGCGCGGCCTCGCGCAGCGCCAGGTAGAGCCGCACCTCGTCGGAGGGCACGCCCAGGTCCTTGCCGAAGGCCTCGATGTTCAGCGGCAGCAGCGCGGCCCGGCCCGCGGGCCCGAGCGGCAGACCGACATCGGTCGAGCCGACGACCTCACCGGCGAGCGCGCCGACGGCCTGCCCGATCTGCTGGCCGAACATGGCGCCGCCCATGGAGCGCATCATGCCGATCAGCGGGCCCGCCATGGCCTGCATCTCCTCCGGCAGGACGTCGCCCATCGCCGAGCCGACCCGCTCGGCGACCGGGTCGACGAGCTGCTGCCACGCCGGCAGCGTCGCCTCGACCCACTCCGCGCGGCTCCACGCCACGGCCGTGCTCGCGCCCGAGGGCAGCGAGGTCACGCCGTCAAGCCACAGGTCGGCGAGGCGCACGGCCTCCTGGACCGCGGCCTTCTCCGCCGGGCCCACGCTGGCGTCCTTGGTGCCGTCGGCGGTGCCCTGGGCCACCACCTGGCGCGCGATCTGCTTCGCCATGTCCCAGTTCACGGGACCGCCCTCGTAGCTCAGCATCTGGCCGAGCTGCTGGAAGGCCGCACCGAGATCGTTGGGGTTGAGCGAGCCGAACATCGCCGCGAACGGATTGTCCGCGCCGCTCTGACCGCCCGGCCCGCCCATGCCGGGCAGCCCGCCGAAGCCGAACGGGTTCGCCCCGAACGGATTGCCGCCGCCCTGGCCCCCGGACCCCTGGCCACCTCCGGCGGGGTCCTTCTTCTTGCCCTCGTCGCCGTTCTCCGGCTCCTCCGGCGGAAGGCCGAATCCGAATGGGGTGTCACTCACAGGTTTCCTCGGCTCGTAGGGCCGCCGGCCTCCTGCCGACGGCGACTGCCCGACCAGGGCCTGTCCAGACAGGCCCCGCACACCACCAGCGTAGACATCCGGGCCGGAAATGGGCTCGGTGCTCCGCCGGGCCGTGCCCTGCGGCAGGATGGACGCCACCTGGTCCGTACGCGTCATCCGTGTACGTACTGAAGACAACCGCTGGAGACGCCCGGTGAGTTCCCCAGATCCACAGGTTCGCGGAGCGCGAAACCTCTCAACCCGGTCCGCCGCGCGCGGCCCCGTCGTCGCGGTCACCGGTGCCGCTTCCGGCGTCGGCGACCTGCTGACGAGGCGCCTCGCCGCGTCCGACGAGATCAAGAAGGTCGTCGCCATCGACGAGCGCCGGGGCGAGGTCGCCGAGGCGCAGTGGCACATCCTCGACGTGCGCGACCCGGCCATCGCCGAGAAGCTGCGCGGCGCGGACGTCGTCGTGCACCTCGCCGTCGATCTCGACCTGGAGACCGACCCCGCCGCCCGGACGGCCTACAACGTGCGCGGAACGCAGACCGTGCTGACCGCCGCGGCCGCGGCCGGGGTCCACCGGGTGGTGCTGTGCACCTCCGCGATGGTCTACGGCGCGCTGCCCGACAACGACATCCCGCTCTCCGAGGACGCCGAGCTCAGGGCCACGGCGGAGGCCACCGGCGTGGGCGACATGCTGGAGATCGAGCGCCTCGGCCGCCGGGCCCCGCGCGCGCACCCCGGCCTCAACGTCACCGTGGTCCGCCCGGCCGTCCTCGTCGGCGGTACGGACACGGCGCTGACCCGCTACTTCGAGTCGCCCCGGCTGCTCGTCGTCGCCGGCTCCCGGCCCACCTGGCAGTTCTGCCACGTGGAGGACCTGGTCAGCGCCCTGGAGTACGCGGCCCTCGAGAAGGTCGAGGGGGAGTTCGCGGTCGGCTGCGAGGGCTGGCTGGAGCAGGAGGAGGTCGAGGAGCTCTCCGGGATCCGGCGCATGGAGCTGCCCTCCGCCGTGGCCCTCGGCGCGGCGGCCCGGCTCCACCGGATCGGCCTCACCCCGTCCCCGGCGGGCGACCTCGCGTACACGATGCACCCGTGGGTGGTCAGCGTCGGACGCCTGCACGACGCCGGCTGGCGGCCGAAGTGGACGAACGAGGAGGTCCTCGCGGCGCTCCTGGAGGAGGTCGAGGGCCGTCACACGGTCGCCGGCCGCCGGCTGGGTCGCAAGGACGCCACGGCGGCGGGCGCGGCCGGTGCGACGGTGGCCCTGCTGGGTACGGCGGCGCTCGTCCGGCAGATGCGGAAGCGGCGGGGGATCTGACCGGGGCGGGGGCCGGCGTACCCGGCAGGACCCCGCGGCCCGCAGGACTCCGCTGCCTGGGGACCCCGCGGCCTGTAGGACCCTCCTACGGAGGCCGTCGACGACCGGTCGAAACCGCTATTCCGGGATCTCGCGCGCGTACGGCACGATGGACGCATGGCACCGACGTCGTTTGACCACCCCGGCGAGCAGGCCGCCGCCGACCCGATCAAGCTCCTCGCGATCCGGGAGACCCCGCTCTCCCTCGACGAGGTCTTCCGGGCGGTCGGGGACGACGCCTCCGGCGGCACCACGCTCTTCGTGGGCACCGTGCGCAACCACGACGGCGGCGCCGACGTCGACGGTCTCGGCTACTCCTGCCACCCCACCGCCGAGGCGGAGCTGCGCCGGGTCGCGGAGAAGGTCGTCGCCAACTACCCGGTCCGCGCGCTGGCCGCAGTCCACCGGGTGGGCGACCTGGTCGTGGGAGACATCGCGGTGGTCGTGGCCGTCTCCTGCCCGCACCGCGGCGAGGCCTTCGAGGCCTGCCGCAAGCTCATCGACGACCTCAAGCACGAGGTCCCCATCTGGAAGCACCAGACCTTCTCGGACGGCACAGAGGAGTGGGTGGGAGCCTGCTGAGACCCGCCACCCCCTGGCTGGGGGTCCCCCCGGCCGAAGGCTGGGGGAGGGTGGGAGCCTGCTGAGACCCGCCACCCCCTGGCTGGGGGTCCCCCGGCCGAAGGCTGGGGGAGGGTGGGAGCCTGCTGAGGCCCTCAGGGGACCCCCACCCGCGCGCGTCGCGGCGGCAAGCCGACGCGCCGACGGGGCGTAGCCGAACGCCCGATTTGCGTAACCGCCCCCCAGGCGCGAGCGTTGACCTCACAGATGACACAGTCTGCTGATCAACTCACTGGGGATGGGAGGTCGGGATGGCAGCGCTGGCCTGGTTGCTGATTCCGCTTTTCGCAGTCGTCGGCGCGGCGATATGGGGAAGCTGGGCTTCGAGGAACAAGACGATAGGTGACGTGGCCGAACTCGCCGGCTACGCACGCTTCCGGGACGCGATGGAACGCGCCCACACCACGACCCCCGATTCCGCTCGTGCCGAGCGCGAACCGGCCGCGGCCGCGGGCGGTGCCGCCACCTCGCCGTCGAGCTGACGCCGGCCCGCCTCGTACGGACCGCCCCAGGGGTGCACCCACAGGCGAGTCCCGTACTGTCGTTCCATGCCACGCCGCACCGCGACGATGCTCGCCTCCACCCTGGTCCTGATCTGTCTGCTCATCGCGGGCGTCCTGATCCCGGTGCCGTACGCGGAGATGAGCCCCGGCCCCACGGTCAACACCCTCGGCGAGGCCAGGGGAGAGCCCGTCCTGCACATCGAGGGACGCAAGACCTACCCGACCGACGGACACCTCAACATGACGACGGTCCGCGTCACGAGCGCGGACTACAAGATGAACGCCGTCGAGGCCGTGTACGGCTGGCTGGCCCACGACAACGTGGTGGTGCCCCACGACACGCTCTACCCGGACGGCAAGACCGAGGAGGAGTCGAGCCAGGAGAACGCCGAGGAGTTCAGCCAGTCCCAGGAGAGCGCCAAGGTGGCCGCCCTCAAGGAGCTGAACATCCCGGTCGTCTCCCGCGTGGTCGTCGGCTCCGTGATCAAGGGCTCGCCCTCCGAGGGCAAGCTGCACGCCGGTGACGTGATCAAGGCCGTCGACGGGGTGGCGATCACCGCGCAGGCCGATGTGGCCAAGCAGGTCGTGAAGCGGAAGCCCGGTCAGGACGTCGAGTTCACGATCGTCCCCGCCAAGGAGGCGGCGGCCGCCGAGAAGGCCCGCAAGGAGCCCACCGTCACCCGGAAGGTGGTCATCACGACCACCACATCGGAGGAGGGCGACCGGGCCGTCGTCGGCATCCAGGCCGGCACCGACCACGTCTTCCCGTTCACGATCGACATCAACCTGGCCGATGTCGGCGGCCCCAGCGCCGGGCTGATGTTCGCCCTCGGCATCGTCGACAAGCTGACCCCCGAGAGCCTCACCGGCGGCCGTTTCATCGCCGGCACCGGCACCATCGACGACGAGGGCAAGGTCGGCCCGATCGGCGGTATCGAGATGAAGCTCGTCGGCGCGCGCAACGCGGGCGCCCAGTACTTCCTCACCCCGGCCGACAACTGCGAGAACGCCGCGAGGGACACCCCCGACGGGCTCACCCTCGTCAGGGTGGACACCATCGACGACGCCACGAAGTCCCTGGAGAAGCTCCGCGCGGGCGACACGAAGTCCCTGCCGAGCTGCTCGAAGAGCTGAGCCCGCGTCGGTACGCGAGAGTCCGCTGCGGTAGGCGAGAATCCGCGTCCGTACGTGAGAGTCCGCGTCCGTACGTGTGAAGGGGCGCCCGGTCACCGACCGGGCGCCCCTTCCGCTGTCGGGCGGAGGTCAGCTCTCGAAGGTCGCCGTCAGTGCCTCGGCCAGGCCCGGCACCAGGTCGGGGCCGGTCAGGACCTCGGTCGCGGTGTCCTTCTCGCGGAGCCGGATCGCCGCCTCGCGGGCACCGCCGCGCAGCACGGCCACGGTCATCCGTACCTCCTGGCGGTCGGGGTGGGCGGCCACCCACTTGGCGAGCTGCTTCTCGTTCAGGCCCTGCGGGACCTGGGCCTCCGCCGACGGGGGCAGCATGAGCCGCTCCACCGTCATGGCGCAGCCGGCCACCCCCGCCGGCCAGGCGATCGTGCCGAGGAATTCGTCGAGGGGCTTCCCGCGCGGCAGCTTCTCCTGCTCGATCGGGGTGTAGGCGGTGGCATCGTCACCCAGGCCCAGCTGGGAGGCGAGCGCGGGTTCCTTGGCGCGCAGCCGTGCGGTGTCGACCAGGGCGAACAGACGGGCCGGCTGGTCCCAGCCGAGGCCCGCCGCGTACTCGTCGATCTCGAGCACCGCGCGGGTGAGGGGGCTCGCGGCCATTGCCGGGCCGGAGGGGGAAACGTTGGACATGACCAATATCCTGCCTCCTCTTCCCCTGAACACGGGAACTAGGTAAAGCCTCAGTAAGTTGCACCATTGGGCTCTACGATCGCGGGGCCTGCTTTCAGACGCATCAACATCGAGGGGCGCACGTTGGCTTTCCAGATGCCGGACCGCGGCGGTAGCCCGTCCGGGCCAAGGATGAGAGTCGGCCGGCCGTCCCGGCGGGCCCGTACCCTGCTCATGACACTCGGGGTGCTGGCCGTTCTGGCCATGGCGTTCGTGATGTTCGCCGGGTTCTGGACGGACTGGCTCTGGTACCGCTCGGTCAAGTACTCGTCCGTGTTCACGACCACGCTGTGGACCAAGATCGGTCTCTTCGCCGTCTTCGGTCTGCTGATGGGGCTCGCCGTCGGCCTGAACATCTGGCTGGCGTACCGGCTGCGGCCGCCGCTCAGCGCGATGTCGCTGGAGCAGCAGAGCCTCGACCGGTACCGGATGGGCCTGGCCCCGTTCAAGAAGTGGGTGCTGCTCGCGGTCACCGCCCTGGTGGCGCTGATCGCCGGCGCCTCCGCCTCGGGCCAGTGGCGCACCTGGCTGATGTGGGTCAACGGCGTGAAGTTCGGCGAGAAGGACCCGCAGTTCGGGCTCGACGTGTCGTTCTACGCGTTCGACCTGCCCTGGTACCGCTTCCTGCTCGCCTTCGGCTTCGCCGCCGTCGTCCTGTCGCTGATCGCCGCCGCGCTCACGCACTACCTGTACGGCGGGCTGCGGATCACCAGCCCGGGCGCGCGTGCCACCGCGGCGGCCACCGGCCACCTCTCGGTGCTGCTCGGCGTCTTCGTGGCGCTGAAGGCCGTGGCGTACTGGCTCGACCGGTACGGCCTGGCGGTGAAGTCGAGCGACTTCAAGGCCACCGGCAACTGGACGGGCCTGCGGTACGTCGACGCCAACGCCTACCTGCCGGCGAAGACCATCCTGTTCTGCATCGCCGCGATCTGCGCCGTGCTGTTCTTCGCCACGCTCTGGCGCCGCACCTGGCAGCTGCCGGTGATCGGCTTCGGTCTGATGGTGCTCTCCGCGATCCTGATCGGCGGCCTGTACCCGGCCATCGTGCAGAAGTTCCAGGTCCAGCCGAACGAGCAGGCCAAGGAAGCGCAGTACATCCAGAAGAACATCGACGCGACCCGCAAGGCGTACGCGATCGACCAGACGAAGCTCGAGAACTACTCGGGCAAGTCGACGGTGAAGGCCAAGGACCAGCTGCGCAGCAACGCCGACTCGGCGGCCAGCTACCGCGTCCTCGACCCGAACATCGTGTCGCCGACGTTCCAGCAGCTGGAGCAGAAGCGGAAGTACTACCAGTTCCCGACCACCCTGGACGTGGACCGGTACGCCGGCAAGGACACCGTCGTCGGTCTCCGTGAGCTCAACATCAAGGGCATCCCGAAGCGGAACTGGATCAACGACCACTTCACCTACACCCACGGCTACGGCGCGATCATGGCCTCGGGCACGCAGACCGACGCCAACGGCTCCCCGATCTTCACCGAGGCCGGTCTGCCGACCACGGGGATGCTCGGCACGTACCAGCAGAAGATCTACTACGGCGAGAAGACCGATCAGTACTCGATCGTCGGCGGCCCGCAGAAGGAGCTGGACTACGAGGAGAACGGCGAGAAGACCACCAGCTACGAGGGCAAGAGCGGGGTCAACCTCTCCAACACCTTCAACCGCGCCGCCTACGCGGTCGCGTTCAGCGAGCCGCAGATCCTCTACTCGGGGGCCATCGGCGAGGGCTCGCGGATCCTCTACAACCGCACGCCCAAGGAGCGCGTCGAGGCCGTCGCACCCTGGCTGACCATCGACGGCGACGCCTACCCGGTGGTCGTCGACGGCCGCATCCAGTGGGTCATCGACGCGTACACGACGACCAACGGCTACCCGTACGCCTCGCGCACCACGCTCGGCGACACCACGGCCGACTCGCTGACCGTCGGCAACCAGCAGCGCGCGGTCGTCGCCCAGCAGAACCAGGTCAACTACATCCGCAACTCGGTGAAGGCCACCGTCGACGCCTACGACGGCACGGTGAACCTCTACCAGTGGGACACCCAGGACCCGGTCCTGAAGACCTGGATGAAGGCGTTCCCGGGCACGGTCAAGGCCAAGTCCGAGATCGGCGGCGACCTGATGAAGCACCTGCGGTACCCGCAGGACATGTTCAAGGTCCAGCGCGAGCTGCTGACCCGCTACCACGTCACCGACCCCGCGCAGTTCTACAGCGGCTCGGACGCCTGGCAGGTGCCGGACGACCCGACCAACAAGGACGGCAACGCGGTCCCGCCGTACTACCTGAGCATGAAGATGCCCGGGGACACGGCGCAGCGCTTCTCGCTGACGACGACGTTCACGCCGAACGGGCGGCCCAACCTGGGCGGCTTCATGGCGGTCGACGCCGATGCCACCAGCAAGGAGTACGGGCAGCTGAGACTGCTGCGGGTCACCGAGGACGTGCCGGGTCCGGCGCAGGTGCAGAGCAAGCTCAACGGTCTGCCCTCGGTCGCCACCTTCGTCCGGGACATGAAGGGCGCCGACTCCGACATCCAGTACGGCAACCTGCTGACCGTCCCGCTCGACGGCGGGTTCCTGTACGTGGAGCCGGTGTACGCCCAGGGACGCAACGCGCTCTACCCGCTCCTGAAGAAGGTCGCGGTGTCGTACGTGGACGCGGACCAGCCGGAGGGTGACACGACCAAGGACACCACGGTGTTCGAGGACAACCTCACCAAGGCGCTCAACGCGGTCTTCGGGGTGGAGGCGCCGACCACGCCGCCGCCCACCTCGCCGACGACCCCGCCGGGCACCACCAACCCGCCGCCGGCGTCCAACGACGCCGCGCTCAAGCAGGCGATCTCGGACGCCCAGAAGGCGTACGACGCGGGCGAGGCGGCTCTGGCGAAGGGCGACTGGACGGCGTACGGCAAGGCCCAGGAGGACCTCCAGGCGGCGCTCGAGCGCGCCGCGGCGGCCGGGGCGAAGCTCAAGACACCGGGATCAAGCGGCTGACCTGAGGTTTTCCACCCCGCGACCGTGGTACGGTTGGTCTACCGACGCGGGGTGGAGCAGCTCGGTAGCTCGCTGGGCTCATAACCCAGAGGTCGCAGGTTCAAATCCTGTCCCCGCTACTCAGAGGACGAGGGCCCGGATCCATAAGGAT
>NZ_JBHTSA010000140.1:0-20206 GCF_042795405.1 Streptomyces sp. NPDC056480
CGCCCACCGTTCCCGGTGGGCGCCTCTCGGCGTTCGTGCCGGGCTCGTCCCGGTGCGGAGCGGGGCTCCTCCCGGCGTCCGGATCCGGGCGGCTCTCCCGGCATGTGGGAAGGACGACACGGGGTTTGGCCGACGAAGGGGTCGTCGGGGGCATTCCCTTCTGGTTCAATAGGGATATGGCCATCACACAGAACGACACCGCGACGGGTCGTCACGACCTCGAGCCGTTCTGGCCTTCCCGGCAGCACCACGACTTCGACCGGGTGTGTTGCCGCGCGAGGAACGCGTCGGCCCTCTAAAGCCCTGATCGGTACGGTCCGATCCACGGCCTTCGGCCGACGCGCACGACGTATGACGTACGACTCCTGTCCGTCCGTTCCTCCGCGCGAAAGAGCTGACTTCCCATGGCCCAGACCGCTCACAGCACCCCCACCGCCGTTCGTCCCGGCCGTCATCGACTGCGCGCCGTCGATCCCAACGAGGTCGTCGACTTCGCGCAGGTCGCCGACTTCCTGCCGCCCGGCGCCACCCTGCTGCCCGCTCCCCCGCACACCCTGCCGACGCTGCCGGGCCGGCCGCCGATGGTCGGGTACCTCGTGCTCGTACCGGCCGATCAGCAGCCGCGGCTGCCCGTCGCGGCTCCCGCGGTCGCGCCCGTCGCCGCCGCGGTGGAGGACCAGGGGCCGGTGGCCATCGACGGCGTCCAGCGGATCGCCGTCGTGGACGGGCAGGCGCTCGACCTGACGTATCTCGAGTTCGAGTTGCTCGCCCATCTGGTGGCGCACCCCCACCGGGTCCACACCCGCGACCAGTTGGTCACCACCGTGTGGGGGTACGGCCACGTCGGCGACGGACGTACCGTCGACGTGCACGTGGCCCGGCTGCGGCGGAAGCTGGGCGCCGAGCACCGCCACACGATCCAGACCGTGCGGCGGGTCGGCTACAAGTACACGCCCTGACCGGGCGGTTCGGGCTCGGTCAGCTTGCCCGCGCCCTGCTCCTCGCCCTGGACACCAGTCCCAGGGCGAGGTCCACGGTCAGGAACAGCAGCAGGCTGAGACCGAGCAGCGGGACGAACCACCCCACGACGGCCGTCACCGCGAGCAGCGGGAGCAGCATCGTCACCGGAACCTTCCGCCAGGCACCGCGGGCCGCCGGGCGGCCCGGGCGGCGCAGCCACCACATGCGGTAGCCCCACAGGATCAGCAGGATCAGGGCGAGTGCCAGGACCGCGAGGGCCAGCTGGTTGAACAGGCCGAGGAAGACGCCCATGTGCGCGTCGATGCCTATCCGGGTGAGCTTCGCGAGGAGCGGGTAGTCGGCGAAGCGGAGCCGGTCGATGACCTCGCCGTCCGCCGGGTTCACCGCCACCGAGTCCAGCTGGAGCGGGAACTGCGCGTCCGTCTCCTTGACCACGTACCCCTTGCCCTCGCTCGGCAGGATCACCGAGATCCTCGGGCTGTCGATGCCGGCCGCGCGGGCCGTCTCCAGCGCCTTGTCGAGGCCGATGTCGGGGCCCTGGGCGGTGGTGCCGCCGGTGTGGCCGCCGCCGTGGCCCTCGTGTTCCGAGGAGCCGCCAGCAGCGCCGCCGACGGTCGCCGTGAGCGTGGGGGTGGCGCCGCCGAGGCCGTCCTGGACGACACCGATGTTCTCGCCCGCGTACTTCGACCAGGTCAGGCCCGTCGCCGACAGCAGGACGAGTCCGGTGACCGCCCACAGGCCGACCGAGCCGTGCCAGGACAGCGTGCGGCGGCGCGAGGCCGGGCCGCCCTCCGGTACGAACAGGGCGCGGCGGTTCTTACGGCGCCGGCCGAGCCAGAGCAGGAGACCGCCGAGGGCGATGACCCAGAGCCAGCTCGCCGCCAGTTCGCTGTAGTTGCGGCCGAACTCCCCGAGGTGCAGGTCGCGGTGCAGACCGTCGATCCAGGTGCGCAGCGGGAGGGCGCCGGAGCTGCCGTAGCTGGGCAGCTGCCCGCGCACGTCCCCGGTGTACGGGTCCACGAAGACGGCCAGCGAGGTGTCCTCGGGGACGTCCGGGTCGGCCATCAGGACGCGGGTGGTCGCGCCGGGTTCGGCGCCGGGCCAGACGGCGGTGACGGTGCCGTTCGGGTTGACCTTGCGGGCGATGTTCACCTGCTGGGAGAGCGGCAGGGTCGTCTCGCCGACGGGGACCTCCAGCTCGTGCGCGTACACGACCTTCTCGGCCTGGTAGGAGAGCGCGTAGAGCAGACCGCTCGCGGCGGCCACGAGGAGGAACGGGGCGATGAGCACGCCCGCGTAGAAGTGGAGGCGCAGCACGAGGGGGCGGAGGGCGCTCCAGGTTCCCGCCTTCTGCGGGGTGCCGGGGGTGGCAGGGGTGGAGGGGGTGGCGGGGGTGGAGGGGGTGCGGTCCGACGGTGGCGCCTCGGGCGTTTCCGGGCGTGCGGGATCGTCGATGGTCATCGCTGTGACTGTCCTTGGAGTCGGTGCAGACAGGGGGAAGGGACCCCCGGGTCAGGCGTGTGCTCCGAGGGTCGTGGCGCGGGGTACGGACAGCCGGGGCGGGCCGCGCCGGGACAGGGTGTGGGCGAGGACGACGGTGTGGGGGTGGTGGGCGCTCCGCCGGGCCCGCCGGACGGAGTGCCGCGGCGCGTCGGGGACCCGCACGCGTGCGAAGAGCAGGCGCAGGGGGGTGAAGGCGTACGCGAGGGCGGCTCGGGCCAGCGTGAAGAACGCGGCCTCGCCGTGCGCGAGCCAGAGGCCGCAGAGGAGCGCGGCGAGGAGGTGGGCGGCGAGCATGCCGGTGCTCATGTCCAGGAACATCGCGGCGGCGGCGCTCATGTCGTGCGGGCCGGCCATGCCGGCCGCGCCGTCGGCGCCCGCCGTCCCGTGCATCGCGTGCACCGCGTGCATGCCGTGCGCGGTCATGCCGTGCGGGGCCGTCGCCGGGTGACCGGTGTCCCCCGCCAGTGAACCGGCCAGGGAGAAGAGCAGGTGCAGCGCGCCCTGGAGGACGAACAGCGCGCCCGCGATCGTCGGGGCGCCCCGGCGCCGCCCCGCGGCGGCCCACGCGGCGGCGGCCGTGACGGTGAAGGCACCGAGCAGAGCGAGCGCCGGAAGCTGATGCGCAGACATGGACGAATGCCCCACGGCGGCCAAGGTCACGCACACCACCGCGAAAAGGGCGGCTCTCACTGCGCGCAGGGGCGACCGGGCATTCGTCATCGCCCGTCATGGTGCCACCCCGCCCCGTGGGCGCACGAGACCCCCCTCCCGAAGCGATGACGTTCCTCCCGGACCCGTGACCTTCCTCCCTCGGCGGAATCCTCCGGCAGCGAAAAGCCCTGGTCCCGCGCCGTGCCTCGGGGGACGCTCCGATCATGAAACTGTTGATGCTCGGAGGTACGGAGTTCGTCGGCCGCGCGGTCGTCGAGGCGGCGCTCGCCCGGGGCTGGGAGGTGACCGTCTTCCATCGCGGCCGGCACGCGGCACCGGCGGGGGTCACCTCGCTCATCGGCGACCGCACGACCGGCCCCGACGGTCTCGCCGCGCTCGCCACGGGCTCCTGGGACGCCGTCGTGGACACCTGGTCGGCGGCGCCGTCCGCGGTGCGGGACGTGGCGCGGCTGCTCGCCGACCGGGTCGGGCGGTACGCGTACGTGTCGAGCCGTTCGGTGTACGCGTGGCCTGCCGCGGCCGGGCTCGACGAGGACGGCCCGCTGGTGGAGGGTTCGGCGGACGACGGGGACGTGCCGTACGCCGAGGCCAAGCGGGGCGGCGAGCTCGCCGCCACCGCGGCGTTCGGCGCGGACCGGACGCTGCTCGTCCGCGCGGGCCTCATCCTCGGCCCGTACGAGAACGTGGGCCGGCTCCCCTGGTGGCTGGGCCGGATCGCGCACGGCGGCCCGGTCCTCGCCCCCGGGCCCGCCGCCCTCTCGGTCCAGTACGTCGACGTCCGCGACCTCGCCGAGTGGACGCTCGACGCGGTGGCCGCGGGGCTCTCGGGACCGTTCAACCTGGTCTCCCCGCCCGGGCACGTGACGATGGGCGATCTGCTCGACGCGTGCGTACGGGTCACCGGCTCCGGCGCCGAACTCCGCTGGACCGCGCCGGAAGCGCTGGTCAAGGCGGGGGTGGCGCCGTGGTCGGAGCTGCCCGTGTGGCTGCCGCCGGGCGAGATGTACGACGCGATGCACGCGGCCGACGTCTCCCGCGCGCTCGCGGCGGGGCTGCGCTGCCGGTCGGCGGCGGAGACGGTCGCGGACACGTGGGCGTGGCTGGAGTCGGTCGGCGGCACGGCACCCCAGCGCCCGGACCGGCCGCAGGTCGGCCTCTCCCCCGAGCGCGAGGCGGAGGTGCTGGCGGCGCTCGCGGAGGGGTGAGGCGGGGCGCGGAGGGGTGAGGCGGGGCGGAGGGCCGGGGCAGGGACCGGGGCGGGGACCGAAGGGGGAGCCGAAGGGGGAGCCGGGGGCGGTCGCCCGAAACGGCTGGAACTGCTCGTATCGGGTTGATCCACTACGGTCGACACGAACGCGCACGTACCGGAGGACACGTACCGGAGGAGTCGACGTCATGCCCGCCATTCCCGCCACCTCCGTCGCCAACCTCCGTGACCTGGGCGGTCTGCCGCTCGCCGCCGGGCGGGCCGTCCGTCCGGGTCTCGTCCTGCGTTCCGCCCAGCTCGACCGGCTCGACCCGGCCGAACCGGTCGTGGCCGCGCTGGGCATCCGTACGGTCGTCGACCTCCGTACGGAGACCGAGCGCGCCGACCGGCCCGACCGGCTCCCCTCCGGTGCCCGGGGCCTCGTCGCGGACGTGCTCGCCGACCATCTGGCCACCAGCGGGCTGCCGCCCGCCGCCCGCCTCAAGGCGCTGCTCACCGACCCGGCGCTCGCCGAGGAGCACCTCGGCGGGGGCCAGGTCCGGGCGGCCTTCGCCCGGACGTACCGGACCTTCGTCTCCGGCGCGTCCGCCCGCGCGGCCTACGGCACCCTCCTCACCGAGCTGGGCGCACCGGACGCGGGTCCGCTGCTCTTCCACTGTTCGGCGGGGAAGGACCGGACGGGGTGGGCGGCGACGGTCGTCCTGTCGCTGCTCGGCGCGGACGAGGAGACCGTGCGGGAGGAGTACCTGTCGGTCAACACGGCCGTACGGCAGGCGTTCGCGCCGATGATCGAGGGGTTCACGGCCCAGGGCGGCGACCCCGATCTCGCGCTCGACCTGATCGGGGTCCTGCCGCAGTACCTGGACGCGGCGCTCGACGAAGTGGCGGTCCGGCACGGGTCGGTGGAGCGGTACGTACGCGAGGGTCTCGGGGTCCCGGACGAGGTGACGGAGCGGATCCGTGAGCGGCTGACGGTCCGCACGGGGTGAGCCCGCGGGGAGCCGGACGGGGCGTCGGCCACGGAGCCGGCCGCGACGTCGGCCGCGGAGCCGGCCGTGGAGTCTCCGTCCGGGCCACCGGGGTGACCATCGGAAGAATCGCTCGTTCTGCTGAACGTGAGCACCAAGGATCTCGTTCCCTCGCCCGTGGGCCCCGTCGACGTCGAGCAGGCCGAGGCCGCGCTCGTCGAGCGCTATCCGCGTCTCGTCCGCATCGCCTACCTGGTGCTGCCGCCGTCGCTCGGCCGCAACCGCCGGGTGCTGACCGCGCACGCGCTCGTCCAGCGTTCGCTGCCGCGCCGCCGGGTCGCGGGTCCGGCCGTGCCGGAGCCGCGGCTCGCCGAGGACGCGGTCGATCCCGGGTACGCGTACGTACGGGGTGAGGTGCTGAGGCAGGCGCTCGTCGCGGGGCTGCCGCTGCGGCGCCTCGCGCTGCCGCGCCGGGCGCAGTTCCCGCCGCTGCTGCCGCACGTGTGGGGGCTGCGGTTGTTCCCCCGGGTGGGGGGCGCGGACGAACTCGCCCTGGACCAGCGGCTGTCCCGGCTCTCCGGGCCGGGCCGTGCGGCGTACGTCCTGCGGGGCCTGGAGCGCCAGGGCGACGCGGAGGTCCTGCGGGTGCTGGCGGCGGCGGGGGTGGCGGATCCGACGTCGGCGCTGGCGGAGGCGGACGCGCTGGAGGACGGGCCGGAGACCCCGGACGAGGGACCGGACGGGGGACCGGACGGGACGCGTCCCCCGGCGGGGGGCGGGGCCGGTGCCGGTTCCGCGGGCACGGGCCCGTACGGCCGCAGCGACCGCGTGGGCGAACAGCCCGGCCCCGGCCGGGGCGCAGCCGGAGGCACCCGCGGCGACCGGCCGGGGCCCGACGGTCCCACAGGTCCCGCCGGCCGTGACGCCGCCCCCGCGGCCGGCAAGCGCCCCCCTGCCGTCCCCCCGGGCCGGCGCCGCAGTGGTGTCGCCCTGCTCGAGTCCGACGAGTTCGACCCCTGTGCGCTGCAGGCGCGGCCCACCGACCTGTTGCGGCGACGGCAGCACGCGCGGGCCGGGATCGTCGCCGTCGCCGCGTTGCTCGTGTGCGGGGCGCTGCTCGGGCTCCCCGGGGACGGGTGGGGCAGAAACGGTGCTGCCGCGCCCTCGTACGCCCGTAATCCCGCCGCCGAGGCCGCTCTCGACCCCGGGGCCCTCAAGCGGGTCGGCCCGGCCGTCTGGCCCGCTTCCACCCGGCAGGACTTCTCGGTGTGGCCCGCGCGCGGCGCGCTCGCCGGGGACCGCGCGCTGCTGCGGCGGGCGCTCGCCGTGTGGGCGCGGCCGGGCGCGTCCGTACGGTCCTCCGCCACGCCCGGGACGCCGGTCGGGCCGCCCATGGGGCCGCCCCAGCTGCTCTTCGCCGGGGTGGTCGACGGGGCCCGCGTGGTGCTCCTCCACGACGGGCTGCGGGCCGTGCGGTACGCGGAGCCCGTCGGGGGGACGGCCGGCGCCGCGCTCGACTTCGCGCGGACCGACGGGGCCGACGCCGTCGGCTCGGCCGCGCTCGTGCTGTCCCGCGCGGCCGGCAACGTCCGTTATCTGACGGCCCCTTGGGTGAAGGAGACCGCGGTACGGGATCTCCTCGCGCCCGGCGAGGACGCGCGGCCGCTGGGGCGCGACGCCGGCGGGGTGACCGAGCCGATGACGAGTCCCGCGCTCGCGAAGGGCTGCACCCGCTGGAACACCCTTCAGGTGCGGGACGGTTCCGGGCTCCGGATGCTCGCCGACCTCGGGGAGCTCGCCCCCGCCCGGCTGCTCTGGGGGCCGCCCGCCGCTCCCGCCGACGTCACGGATCCCGAGGCGCGCGAGGCGTGGGCGCGGACCGCGTGTCAGCTCGCGGCGGTGCGGGCGCACGGCGTGCGGTCCGTGAACGCCTGGCGGTTCGCCCGGCAGCCCCTGCCCGAGGGCGCCGGGCGCGGCACCTGGCTGTGCACCCGCGCGGAGACCTGGCGGGGCACGGGCAGCCGGGTCCTCGCCCAGTTCCTGGTCCCGTCGCCCACCGTGCCCGCCGCGCTCGCGGCGCGTTCCGAGGGGTCGCCCGCCTGCGGTGTGCGCGACCCCCGGGTGCTGGCCGGGGTGCTCTGGCAGGCGCCCGGCGGCGGCTGGTACGTGCTGGCCGCCGGGAGTCCGGACTTCACCGCTCTGGAGACGTCCGGCGGGGTGAAGGGCCGGTCCGACGGACCCCTGCTGGCCGTGCGGGCCGCGGCGGGGGCCCGCGCCGACCTCGACGGCACCCTGCCGGACGGGACGCGGGTGAGCGCGCTGCGGTGATGTCCGCGCCGGGTGGGGGGTGGCGCGGACGCCCCTCCCCTGGCGGAACGGGGCTGCGGGCCGCCCCTCCCCCGCCGGGCAGAAAGAGCGTGCACACCTCTGTTGCCACCGCGCTACCCCTCAGTACATTGACGCCATGTCTAATACGCAGCCTGCACCGGTGGCGTCGGAGCACATCGAGCTCAAGGCCCGAAAGGTCTCCTTCGACTGGGAGGAGACTCCGCTCCACTGGGTACCCGGCGATCCCTTCACCACGCACACCATCAACGTGCTGCATCTGCTGCTCCCGGCCGGCGAGCGCTGGTTCGTGCACGTCTACAAGCAGGCGCTGCCGTACATCACCGACGACCGGCTGCGCGCGGACGTCATCGGTTTCATCGGCCAGGAGGCCGTCCACTCCCAGGCCCACGACGACGTCCTGCCCCACCTCCGGGAGCAGGGCCTCGACCCGACCCCGTACACCGCGCAGGTCGACTGGTTCTTCGAGAAGCTCCTCGGGGACCGGACCCTGCCGCCGGGCCGGCCGCGCCGCTGGTGGCTGATGGAGCGGGTCGCGATGATCGCCGCGATCGAGCACTACACCGCCTTCCTCGGCAACTGGGTGCTGAACGCCGACGCACTCGACCGGGTCGGCGCCGACCCCACCATGCTCGACCTGCTGCGCTGGCACGGAGCGGAGGAGGTCGAGCACCGCTCGGTCGCCTTCGAGCTGTTCATGCACCTCGACGGGGGCTACCGGCGTCGCGCCCGCACCTGGGCGCTCGCGTTCTCCGCTCTCGTCTTCCTCTGGCAGCGGGGCGTCCGCTTCTTCATGGAGAACGACCCCACCCTCCTCGACGGCAAGGCCTCCTTCGGCCAGTTCGTCCGCAAGGGCCGGCAGGGCGTGCTGCCCTCCACCCCGGACATGCTGCGCTCGATACCCCGCTACCTGAGCCGCGCCTACCACCCCTCGCAGGAGGGGGACACCGCGCAGGCGATGGCCTACCTGGCCTCCTCCCCCGGCGCCAACGGAGGCCACTGATGCCCCGGTTCACCACCGTCGCCCTCGTCGCCGGAGCCGCGCTGCTGGTCCGCCGCGCCGTCCGCAGCCGGATGACGACCGCCCCGCTGTGGCCCATGCCCGCCCTCGACGAGCCCGTGTCCGGACACGGCCGGGGCAGCACCGTCCCCCGCAAGGCCCTCGTCACCTCGCGCGCCGCACGGGCCGACGGGGTCGTCGAACTGCGCCTGGAGGGACGCGGACTGCCCGCCTGGCAGCCCGGCGCACACATCGACCTCGTACTGCCCTCCGGGCTCGTCCGGCAGTACTCGCTCTGCGGCGACCCGGCCGACCCCACCGCGTACACCGTCGCGACCCGGCTGATCGAGGCCGGGCAGGGCGGCCGGGGCGGCTCGCGCGAGGTCCACGAGCAGCTCCACGAGGGCGTCGAGATCGAGATCCGGGGCCCGCGCAACCGCTTCCCGCTCGTCGACTCCCCCGCGTACGTCTTCGTCGCCGGCGGCATCGGCATCACGCCGGTCCTGCCGATGCTGCGCGCCGCCGAGGCGGCCGGGGCGGACTGGCGGCTCCTGTACTGCGGGCGCAGCCGTGCCACCATGCCGTACCTGGCGGAGGTCGAGTCCCTCGGCCGCGCCGGGGACCGGGTGACCGTCGTCGCGGAGGACGAGTCCGGCTACCCCGACCTGGGCTTCCTCGCCCACGTACCGGCCGGGACGCCCGTCTACTGCTGCGGTCCCGACGGACTCATGGACGCCGTGACGGCTGCCATGCCGGAGGGCGGGACCCCGCGCCTCGAACGCTTCTCGGCCGCCGCGACGACCGGCGGCACGGCCTTCGAGGTCGAGCTGCGCCGCTCCGGACGTACCGTGCGGGTGGCGGCGGACCAGTCGGTCCTCGCGGCGGTCCGCGAAGAGGTCCCGGGCCTCATGTACTCCTGCCGACAGGGCTTCTGCGGCACCTGCCGGCAGCGGGTCCTGGAGGGCGAGATCGACCACCGGGACGAGCTGCTCACCGAAGCCGAGCGGGACGACTCGATGCTGATCTGCGTCTCGCGCTGCGCGGGAGAGCGGCTCGTCCTCGACCTCTAGGAGTCAGGGGGCGGAGCCGGGGGGGGACACCCCTACGGCAGGACCAGCCAGTCGAGGGCCAGCGCGGCGAGGAGGCCTCCCACCAGGAGCCAGGTACCGAGCCGCGTACGGCCGTTGCGGGAGAGCTCGATCACGATCCCGCAGAGGATCATCGCGAGTCCGTACACCCCGACGACCAGGACGGACGTCCGGCTCGCGAGCCGGATCACCAGGACGACGGCCATCGCGACGAGCAGCACGGAGGCGACGGCGACGCGGATGCGCCGCGCCTGCTTGGGCGTGAGGCCTTCCACGGCGTCTTCGTCGCCGTCGTTGTCGCCTTCGTCGTCGTTGTCGCCGTCGTCTACGTCGTCGTCTACGTCTTCGTCGCCGTCTTCGTCGTCTACGTCCGCGGCGTCCTCGGCGAGTTCGTCGTCCTCGGCGGGGGTCTCCTCGCCTGCGGCGTCGGCCTCTTCGGCCTCGGGGGCCTCCGGGGCCTTGGTGGCCTTGACGGCCGGGGTGTCCTGGTCGGAAGCGCTCATGGGGCAGGAGCGTATCGGACGACGTTAGGCTGTTCGTATGACGACCGGGGTACGCCGCAGGATGGGCGTCGAGGAGCGCAAGCAGCAGCTGATCGGGGTGGCCCTCGAACTCTTCAGCCACCGCTCTCCCGACGAGGTGTCCATCGACGAGATCGCCGCGGCCGCGGGGATCTCGCGGCCGCTGGTCTACCACTACTTCCCCGGCAAGCAGAGCCTCTACGAGGCGGCCCTCCGGCGCGCGGCCGACGAGTTGGCGGCCAGGTTCGTGGAGCCGCCGCAGGGGCCGCTGGGGGCGCGGCTGTTGCGGGTGATGGGCCGGTTCTTCGACTTCGTCGACGACCACGGGCCGGGGTTCGCGGCGCTGATGCGGGGCGGGCCCGCGGTGGGTTCCTCCACGACGAACGCGATGATCGACGAGGTGCGGCACGCCGCGTACGTGCAGATCCTCGCCCACCTCCAGGTCGAGAAGCCCTCGGCCAGGCTCGAGTTGGTCGTGCGTTCCTGGGTGTCGCTCGCCGAGTCGACGGCGCTGATCTGGCTGGACGGCCGCCGGGTGCCGCGCGCCGAGCTGGAGTTGCAGCTCGTGCACGACTTCGGGGCGCTCGCCGCGGTGAGTGCCGCGTACGACGCGGACATGGCGGAGATCCTGGTCGGCATCCTCGCCGACGAGCCGGCCGACGGCCCCTTCGGTGAGCTGGTGGCCCGGCTCGTCGCGCTGGTGCCCCCGGTCCCGCCCGAGGCGTCCTCCGTACCCGATCAGCGCTTGCGGTAGGACGCTTCCAGGTCGCGGATCTCGACCGAGAGGCGGACCCCGTCGGTCGCCTCGAGGTACTCGGGGAGGAGGGCCAGGACCGCCTCCGCGAGGTGCCCCTTGAGCTCGTCCGGGCGGCCCGGCAGCAGCGCGATCTCCACGTGGACGATCGCGTCCTCGGTCGAGCCGTCCCCGACGGCCGTCTCGTCGACCTCGCGGAACCGGGTCTTGCAGGCGTCGAGCGTCGTGTCGACCGTCTTCACGACGAGCGGGTGCAGGGCGAGCGCGAAGCCCCGCCGGTCGAGGGGCGCGGAGTGGTCGACGGTGATCTGCGGCATGGGGCACTCCCGGCCAGAGGGGTAGGGCTGTCGGATGTCCGGCCACAGCCTTACGGTGATCGCCATGACGGCACAAGTGACCTTCCGGCAGGCGGACGCCGGTGACGCGGACCTGTTGGCGGGAATGTACGACGGCGCGGCCCGGTGGATGCTGCGGAGCGGGATCGACCAGTGGAGGCCCGGCGGGAAGAGCGCCGGGCACTTCCGCGAGCGGGTCGCCGCCGGTGAGGTGTGGCTGGCGTCCCACGACGGCCTGGCCGTCGGCGCGTACGAGCTGTGGTGGGAGGACGAGCAGGCCTGGGGTCCGCAGCCGCCGGTCGCCGGGTACGTCCACCGGCTGATGACGGACCGGGCGTCCGCGCCCGCCGGGACCGGGCGGGCGCTGCTCGCGCATGCCGAGGGCCGTGTCGCGGCCGGTGGGCGGGAGGTCGCCCGGCTGGACTGTCTGTCGAACAACCCGCGGCTCCGTACGTACTACGAGGCCGCGGGGTACCGTGCCGTCGGCGAGGAGCCGGGAAAGCTCGCCGCCGACGGCACGCGCTACGGGGTGACCCTGATGGAGCGGGTGATCAGCGCTTCGTGAAGACGGCCACCGTCCGCGCCGGGACCGTGAAGGTGCCCGAACCGGTCTCGTACGAAGCCGACTTCACGACCGCGTCCGCGCCCGCCGCCTGCACCGGGTGCAGGGCGTACGAGGTGCCGGTCAGGCCGGGGACCTGCTGCGTGGCGCTCCGCGTGCTCGCGTTGAAGACCACCACCAGGTCGCCCAGGCGCATCGTGATGACGCCCGGGGTCTCTGCGGGGCCGGAGAGCGGGAAGGACAGGGCGTCCTGCACCCGGTCCGCGGTCGCGAGGGAGAAGGCCGGCTCGGTGGTACGGATCTTCTGGAGGTCGCGGTAGGCGGCGGAGGCGCCGTCGATCTGCGCGCACCCGACGTTCAGGGCCGGGTTCACCAGGAGCGGCTTTCCGTAGCCCCACTTGGCCTTGTTGTCGGGGGCCGGCGGGAGGCCGCGGCCGAAGCCGTTGCCGTCGCCGCAGTCCCAGTGGATGGCGTTGAACCAGTCGCCGCTGTCGTAGGAGTTGCGGTCGAGTGACTTGGAGCGCAGCAGGTCCGAGCCCGCCTGGGAGAGCGCGGGGCCCTGCGAGAGGGTCGCGGTGGCCATGGCGAGGACCTGCATGCGGGCCCGGTCCGCGGCCGGCGTGCCCGCCGGGAGCTTGAAGGCGAGCGCGTCGTACAGGGTCTCGTTGTCGTGGGCGTCGGCGTAGGCGAGGGCCTCGCCGGGGGCGGCGGCGTATCCGGCGGGGGCGCCGTTGTAGTCGACCTGGCTGCCCTTGACCGTACGGCCGGAGGTGTCGGTGAAGGAGTAGTCGGCGAGGTTGCCGGTCAGGCCGACCTTGATGAGGTCCTGGTAGTGGAGGAGCCGGGCCTTCTGCTGCTCCGGGGTGCCGTTGGCGGTGGACGTGTTGGGGTCGGTGAAGAGGCCCGAGGCGAAGCCCTGGACTCCGGGGTCCTCGTCGAAGGGGCCGCCGCCGCGGACGGCGTCGCGGGCCCGGTCGGAGAAGGTCGCGATGCCGGTGCCGGCCATGTTCTTCTGGGTGGCCTGGACGAAGCGGGCGTCGTCGGCGATCTCGCCGAAGTTCCAGCCCTCGCCGTAGAGGATGATCGCCTTGCCGTCGACGCCGTCCTCGGCGACGGTCAGCTCGTCGAGGGCCTTGCGCACGGCGAGGATGTTGGCCTTGGGGTGGTGGCCCATGAGGTCGAAGCGGAAGCCGTCGACCTTGTAGTCCTTGGCCCAGGTGACGAGGGAGTCGACGACGAGCTTGCCCATCATCGCGTTCTCGGGTGCGGTGTTGGCGCAGCAGGTGGAGGTGGCGACGGTGCCGTCGGCCTGGAGGCGCTGGTAGTAGCCGGGGACGATCCGGTCGAGGACGGACTTCTCGGACTGTCCGGCGGCGACGGTGTGGTTGTAGACGACGTCCATGACGGTGCGCAGGCCGTTGCCGTTGAGGGCCTGGACCATCTGCCGGAACTCGACCGTGCGGCGGGTGCCTTCGGGGTCGGTGCTGTAGGAGCCCTCGGGGACGGTGTAGTGCAGCGGGTCGTAGCCCCAGTTGTAGGCGTCCTTCGCCGCGGCGGCGGCCACGCAGGCCTGCTGCTCCTCGGAGTCGGGGGCGTAGACCTTCAGGTCGCAGGCGGGCTCGGTCCGGTCGGACTTCTTCTCGGGGATGGTGCCGATGTCGAAGGCCGGGAGGAGGTGGACGTAGGAGGTGCCGGAGGCGGCGAGCTCGCGCAGGTGCTTCGAGCCCTTGCTCGCCTTGTCCGTGAAGGCGAGGTAGGTGCCGCGGTGGTCGGCCTTCGCCGTGGGGTCCGCGACGGAGAAGTCACGGATGTGGAGTTCCTGGATCTGGGCGTCGCGCAGCGGCACGGCGGCCGGCTTCCTGAGTCCCCGCCAGCCGGCCGGGGCGAGCTTCGGGTCGGTGAGGTCGACGGCGAGGCTGCGGGCGGAGTCGGTGGTGAGGGCGGTGGAGTAGGGGTCGGTGACCTTGTTGGTGACGACCTTCTGGACGGTGGGGGCCCAGACCTTCACCACGTAGCGGTACGGCTTTCCGGTCCAGGACTTCGGGCCGGTGACGGACCAGACGCCGGAGGTGTCGTCGCGCCGCATGGGCAGGGTCCGGCCGTCGAGTTCGAGGGCGACGGACTGGGCGGTGGGGGCCCACACGGAGAGGCCGACCCTGCCGTCGCGGAAGACGGGGCCGAGGGCGGCGCCGGTGGCCTTCTTCGCGTACAGGTCGTCGAGGACTCCGGCGGTCTGTACGCCGGTGGCGGCGAGCAGGGCGCCGTTGGCGGCGCGCTGGGTGGCGATCAGCTGTCCGCGCAGGGAGTCGCGGACGCGCTCGGTGTCGCGCGGGTCGACGGTGAAGGCCGGGTACTCCGCGAGGTGGGGGTACTTCGCCTTCTGGGCGTCGGTGAGGGCGGTCTGGTTCAGCCGGAGCCACTGGCCCTCGGTGTTCAGGGCGCCGTCGGTGACGGTGATCCCGCCGTCCTTCGCGTACACGAGCTGCTGGCTGGTGGCCTCGGTGGCCTTGACCTTCCAGACGACGGTGTTGCGGTCGATCCACTGGGCCTCGGCCTTGCCGAGGTCGAGGTCCGGGGCGCCGCCGACGGTCGGAAGCAGGTACTTGGGCTGTCCGGAGAGCAGCCACACCTCGTGGCCGAGGCTCGCCAGATCGAGGGACTGGTCGGTGGGCAGGTCCTTCTCGTCGCCCTTGTGGAGGATGTACGAGAGGGAGCTCGCGCCCTCGGTGAGCGGGACCTCGTAGACGGCGCCGTAGGCGTCGGTCCGGGTCGGCATGAGGGGCTTGGACCAGTCGGTGGGCTGGGCGGCCCCGGTCCAGGTGTGGAGGCCCCAGCCCTCGTAGTTCCCGTCGGGGCGCTGGTAGTGGAGGACGGCCTTGGTCCTGTCCGGGGTCGCCGGGGCCGGGTCGGTGTCGGACTGGCCGTCGGCGCCCTGGGTGATCCAGACCTCGCCGGTGCGTCCGAGGTCGACGCTGCGCTGCGGGCCGTCGGGGGTGCCGTTCTTCTCGACGGTGTAGGCGACGGTGGACGCGCCTTCGGGGACCTTGACCCAGGCGAAGGCGCCGTGGGCGTCGCGGCCGGTGAAGGCGGCTTCCTGGCCGGCGCCCTTCAGGGTCCAGCCGTCGTAGTTCCCGTCCTCGCGCCGGTAGTGGACGACGGCGTACGTGCGCTCGACGGCGACCGGCTTCTGCGGCGCGGGGGCCTGTCCGGCGGTGCTCGCCGCGGTGGCGCTCGCGGTACGGCCGGCGCTGTCGACGACGACGGCCTTGTAGCGCAGGGCGGTGCCGGCGGGGGCGGTGACGTGCTGGGTGACCTTGTAGGGGGCGTGGTCGGCGGTGCCGAGGGTCTGCCAGCGGCCGTTGCCGGTCTGGGCGGCGAAGACGACGCGGTTGAGGCCGCCGCCGCTGACGTCGGCGGTGAGCTCGACGGTGCCGGTGGCTCCGGCGGCGGGGGCCCTGAGGCTGACGGAGGGCTTCGCGGCGGGGGCCGGGAGGGGCTTGTCGGCCTTGAGGACGAGGGAGGAGAGGGCGGGGACGGTGACTGCGACCTTGCCGTTCACGGCGGTGACCGCGCCCTGGCTTCCGTACAGGGCACGGAGGTTCGCCGAGTCGACGGGGACGGTGACCGTCTTCGCGGTGGTGGCGCTGTTGGTGGCGACGAGGTACTCGGTGCGCGTCTTCGCATCCGTACGGGAGAAGGCGTACACGGAGCCCTCGGCGTACCGTTCCTGCTGGACGCCGTCGCGGAGGGCCGGGTGGTCGCGGGTCAGCTTCGACAGGGCGGCGACGGACCGGTACACCGGGTGGGTCGGGTCGTACGCGTCGGTGGCGTGGGTGCGGTCGGTGCCGAGCTGGTCGTCGTCGAGGTAGTCGGCGGTCTTGGAGGCGAAGAGGGTCTGGCGGGCGTCCTTGTCGCCGCCGGGGCCGGTGAAGCCCTGCTCGTCGCCGTAGTAGATCACCGGGTTGCCGCGGGACAGGAACATCAGCTCGTTGGCGAGGGTGGCCCGGCGGACGAGTTCGCTGTCGGAGGCGTTCGGGTTGTCCTGCTTGAGGAAGCTGCCGATGCGGCCCATGTCGTGGTTGCCGAGGAAGGTCACCTGCTCGTAGGCGTTGGCCTTGTCGGTGGTGTACCGGTAGTCCTCGGCGAAGACCTTGGCGAGGCGGTCGGCTCCGCCGCCCTGGGAGGCGAAGGCGCGGGCGGCGTCCTGGAAGGGGAAGTCGAGGGTGGCGTCGAGCCGGCCCCGGGTGACGTACGGGGAGGTGACGGCGGTGTCGGCGGAGTAGACCTCGCCGAACATGAAGAAGTCCTCGCGGCCCTGCTTCTTCGCGTAGGCGTCGAGGGCGGTGGCCCACTGGGTCCAGAAGTCGAGGTCGACGTGCTTGACGGTGTCGATGCGGAAGCCGTCGATCTTGAAGTCGCGGACCCACTTCTCGTAGATCCGCCGCATGCCGTCGACGACCTCGGGGCGCTCGGTCCACAGGTCGTCGAGGCCGACGAAGTCGCCGTACTCGGCGGACTCGCCGACCCAGGTGGAGTCGCCCCGGTTGTGGTACATCGTGGGGTCGTTGAGCCAGGCCGGGACCTTGGTGTCCGCCTTCTCCGCGGAGCTCACGGGGGTGTACGGGAAGGAGTCCCGGTCGACCTTGCCGACGGCCTCGCGGTCGTCGAAGGGGCGGCCGTCCCTGTCGAGGTACGGGTGGGCGCCCTTGGGGCGGTAGCCGTACTTCTGCTCGGCGTAGTCGACGGTGTCCGCGGTGTGGTTGGTGATGACGTCGAAGAAGACCTTCATGCCCTTGCGGTGGGCGGCCGCGATCAGCTTCTCCAGGTCCTCGTTCGTCCCGAAGTGCGGGTCGACCTGGGTGAAGTCGGTGATCCAGTAGCCGTGGTAGCCGGCGGAGGCGTCCTTCCCCTCCCCCTGCACGGGCCGGTTCTTGAAGATCGGCGCCATCCAGATGGCGGTGGTGCCGAGGCCCTTGATGTAGTCGAGGCGCTCCGTGAGGCCCTTGAGGTCGCCGCCCTGGTAGAAGCCCTTGTCGGTGGGGTCGAAGCCGGTCTGCGTCCGGCTGCCGGTGAGACCGCCCCGGTCGTTGGAGGCGTCGCCGTTGGCGAAGCGGTCGGGCAGGACGAAGTAGAACTGCTCGCGGGTGAGGTCCTGGCGGGCGGGCTCGGCCGCGAGCGCCCGGTCGGAGGGCGGGGCCGGGGGCCTGGGCGCGGCGGCCGCGGGGACGGCGGGCACGAGGGCGGCGCACAGGGCGGCGGCCAGTGCGACCGCCGTTCTCTTGCGTGTCACGGGGGTGCTCCCTGGAGGAGGGACGGGGGTACGGGTACGGGTGGGAGGGCCGCCCTGGTGGGGGCGGCCCTGACGAGGGGGCAGGGTCAGCTGCGGAAGGTGTCGTTCACGACGGCCTGGCCGGAGGCGGGGACGGTCGCGGTGCGGTTCGCGCCGGATTCCCAGGTGACGTTCCCGGCGGCGTCCTTGCGGAGGTACTTGTACTCGAAGGCCGTTCCGGCGGGCAGGCCGACGGTGCGCTTCCAGACGGGGTACGCGGCCGGGTCGAGCTTGAGGGCGGCGGCCGGGGACCAGTTGCCGAGTTCGGCGCGGTTGCCGGTGACGTAGATGTCCTGGCCGGTCACGGTGGTGGCGGTGACGTTGAAGGCCGCGCCCGCGGTGGCGGGCGGGGTCGTCGGCGGGGTCGTCGGGGTCGTTCCCGAGCCGCAGTTCATCGCGTTCACGTGCAGGGCCAGGGCGGTGTTGGTGCCGAGGGTGGCCGTGAACTGGCCGGATCCGTTCACCGTCACGGGCGTGTTCGACTGGACGTCGCAGTAGGTGCCGGCGGGCAGCGAGGTCTGGAAGGTGCGGGTGAGCGCCGAGGTCTCGTGGTTGATGGCCACGTACGCCTTGGTGCCGCGGCCGAACGCGATCGCGTTGTTGCCGTTGTCCCACCAGCCGGTGACGGCCTGGCCGCGTGCGGTGTTGCGGAAGGCGACCATGGAGGAGATCTCGCGCCAGGCGTGCTGGCACTTCCAGCCGTCGGTGTAACAGGCGTTGACCTGGCCGTTGTTGGGCGGGCCCGCGTCCTTGTCGGTCCACTCGTAGCCGGAGTGGACGTCCGGGGCGCCGTAGGGCCAGGCGAGCGCGAAGACGGAGGCGAGGGTGTAGTTCGCGCCGTCCTTGTAGGAGAGGGTGTCGCCGCCGCGCTCGGTGTCGTGGTTGTCGACGAAGACGCCGGACTGGCCGGAGGGCATGTAGCCCCAGGCCTCGCCGAAGTTCTTGAGGTAGGCGAGCTTCTCGTTCTGCAGGACGCGCTTGAGGTCGCGGGCGTAGCGGAACTCCTGGACGTCTCCGCTGCCGAGGTACTCGCTCGGGGAGACGGCCTCGTCGGCGCCGTGGATGGCCTCCAGCTTCCAGTACGCGCCGGGGTTGGTGAGCCGCGACTTGATGTTGGCGAGGTCGGCGGCCGGCATGTGCTTGGCGGCGTCGATCCGGAAGCCGTCGACGCCGAGGGAGAGCAGGTCGTTGAGGTAGCCGGCTATCTTTCCGCGGACGTACTCCTCGCCGGTGTCGAGGTCGGGGAGCTGGACCAGTTCGCAGTTCTGGACGTTGCCCCGGTCCTGGTAGTTGGAGATCGTCGCGCGGCAGTCGTCCATGTCGGAGCCGGAGTACAGGCCCGGGTAGTCGTACTTGGAGAACGGGGTCCCGCCCGTTCCCGTACCGGAGCCGTTCGCCATGTGGTTGATGACGGAGTCGGCGACGACCTTGACGCCGGCCGCGTGGCAGGTGTCGATCATGTTCTTGAAGGCGGTGCGGTCACCGAGGCGTCCGGCGATCTTGTAACTGACGGGCTGGTACGAGGTCCACCACTGGCCGCCCTGGAGGTGTTCCTGGGGCGGGGAGACCTGGACGTATCCGTATCCGGCGGGGCCGAGGCGGTCGGTGCACTCCCGGGCCACCGAGGCGAAGTTCCACTCGAACATCACCGCGGTGACGTCCTTCTCGCCGGGCGGCGCGGCCTGCGCCGGGGCGTTTCCCGTGACGGCCACAGCGGCGGCTCCCGCCACGAGGGCGAGTGCAGCGGCCACGGTTCTGCTGGCCATGATTCCTCCTGCTGACTTCACTGTCGCAAGAAGTTGCCGAAAACTTCAGCAACTGTTTTCAGCCGTGACCGTACGAGTGCCCCGACGCCCGGTCAACCCTCCGGACACCGCAACGCAAGTTGTTACGCAATGACTTGCGGCAGCGCGGCGCGGGCGGGCGGCTGCGCCGTGGAGCCGCGGACCACCAGCTCCGGCTGGAACACGAACTCCGTGCGCTGCACCGGATTCCCCTCGATCTCCTCCAGGAGCGCGCCGACGGCCGCCGTCGCCATGGCCTGGACGGGCTGGCGCACGGTGGACAGCGGGGGGCTGGTGAAGGCGATCAGGGGCGAGTCGTCGAAGCCGACGACGGAGACGTCCCCGGGCACGTCGAGGCCCCGGGCACGGACGGCGCGGATCACGCCGAGCGCCATCAGGTCGGAGCCGCAGACGATGCCGGTGCAGCCCTCGCGGAGCAGGATGTCGGCGGCCGCGTGCCCGCCCTCGACACCGAAGAGCGTGGGTCTGATGAACCGTTCCGCTTCGGCGCGTTCGACGCCGAGGAGCTCGTACAGCTCGGCGGTGAAGCCCTCGGCCTTGCGGCGCGAGGGCACGTACCGGGTGGGGCCGATGGCGAGGCCGATGCGCTCGTGCCCCAGCTCGACCAGGTGCCGCACGGCCATCCGCGCCGCGGCCCGGTCGTCCGGGGAGACGAAGTTGGCGTCGATGTGCTCGTTGTAGCCGTTGATGAGGACGTACGGCACGCCCCGGGCGGTCAGCCGGGCGTAGCGGGCCGGGTCGGCGGAGGCGTCCGCGTGCAGCCCGGAGAGGAAGACGATGCCGGCCACCCCGCGCTCCACGAGCTGCTCGACGAGCTCGTCCTCGGTGGCGCCGCCGGGCATCTGGGTGCAGAGCACCGGGGTGTAGCCGTGTCCGGCCAGGACCTGCTCGACGACCTGCGCGAAGGCCGGGAAGATCGGGTTGGTCAGCTCGGGCACGACGAGCCCGACGAGCCCCGCGCTGCGCCGTTTCAGCCGCACGGGACGCTCGTAGCCGAGCACGTCGAGCGCCGCGAGCACCTTGTGCCGGGTCGCGCCGGCCACCCCCGCCTTGCCGTTGAGGACGCGGCTGACGGTGGCCTCGCTGACCCCGGACTGGGCCGCGATGTCCGCGAGCCGCGGGGCGCCGTTTCCGG
>NZ_JBHTSA010000141.1:0-20165 GCF_042795405.1 Streptomyces sp. NPDC056480
GCCACGCCCGTCTTCCTGTGCCGACTCGCTGTGCCGACTCGCTGTGCTGTCTTGCGCGCCGTCTTGCGTGGCGTCTTGCGTGGCGTCTTGCTGTGCCGTCTCGTCGCGCCCGTGATGCCGCGCGCCCCGGACCCCTCGTACCCCCGCGCCGAGGCGTCCGCCCGCCCGCTCAGCCCTCTCGGCGCTTGAGACGGAACCGCTCCTTCTCGGAGAGGCCTCCCCACACCCCGAACCGCTCGTCGTTGCGCAGCGCGTACTCCAGGCACGCCACCCGCCCCTCGCAGGCGCCGCACAGCTGCTTGGCCTCGCGGGTGGACGAGCCGGGCGCCGGGAAGAAGAACTCCGGTCCGGCCTGGGCACACAGAGCGGTCTCCTGCCAGGACATGTCGGGCTCCGGTGCGGTCAGTACGGTGGTGTAGGTCTGCATGCCGTACACGCTGCCGGAGGGCCGTAAACGAGCCATCAACGTTCGATCAATGCGACGTTCGCGGCCGTTTGCAACGCGGCGCGCCGAAACTCTTTACGGCATCGCCGGGCATCGGCGAAGATCGCCGCATGACCATCAGAAAGGCCCGTGCCGCCTAGGCGCCCCGCACCGCTCTCCCCCGCTCGCGCTCCACCGGGTGACTCCCGCAGCCGTGCCCGTCATCCGTACCCGCGCCACCGAGGAGAGCCCACCCGTGCAGACCTCCGCACTCGTGCCCTACGCCCGCCTGCCCCGCACGTACCACGACCTTCATGTCCTCACCAGCACCGTCGACGCCTTCGGCGCCGCCCACTGGCTGCTCACCGAGCGCGCCCCCGAGCCCGGTGGCGACCGGCACCCCTACGACGCACTGGTCGTCTCCGTACGGGCGGACGGCGGCGTCGAGGCCACGGAACTGAGCGCCCTGCGGGCCCGGTTCCCGCACCTGGACAGGCTGCCGGACGGCGGGTTCGTCGTCGCCTCGGCCCGCGCCCGCCGCGCCGACGCCGAGGGCAGCCAGGTCCAGGTCTTCGACGCACTGGGCCGCGAGACCTGGTCCTTCACCGTCGGAGACGCGATCCAGCACCTGCTCACCGACCCGAGCGGTGCCCTCTGGGTCGGACACTTCGACGAGAATCCGGCGGGCATCCGCCGCTGGAGCGCGACGGGCGAACTCCAGTGGCACTCCGGCGACGTGCCGGGAAGCGGCTGGATCATGGACTGCTACGCCCTGAACGTGTCCGACTCCGTCGTCTGGGCCTGCCCGTACACCGACTTCCCGCTCCTGGAGATCCGCCCCGACCGGCCCGTGCGCGTGCGCGCCAACACCGTGCGCGGCGCCTCGGCGGTCGCCGTCCACGAAGGACGGGTCGCCTTCTTCGGCGGCTACGGCGACGAGCGGGACCGGATCCAGTACGGCGAGCTCACCGACGCCACGGTCGAGCCGGCCGGCGCCGCCGTCCTCACCCGGCCCGACGGCACGCCCCTCGGACGCCGCCGGGTCGTGTCCCGTGGGGCCGGGATCCACGTCCAGGACGAGCCGTTCACGGAGTGGACCGTCTGGGACCTCAGCGGCTGACCCCCAGGGCGGGGAGAACGGTCTCCGCGACCCGGTACGCCTCCTCCAGGAGCGGGTTCCCGGACAGGATGAACGTGTCCACGCCCAGGTCCTGGTACTCCTTGAGCCGCTCCACGACCTGGGCCGTGGAGCCGACGACCGCCGTGCCCGGACCGGGCCTGAACAGACTCATGCCGGGCCAGAGGTTGGGGTGGGTCTCCAGCTCGCGCGCCCTGGCCGGCACCCTGCCGCCGTGCTGGCGGAACTGGCGCTGCCAGCCCACGCCGTCCTCGCCCGCCCGCTCGCCGAGCTGCCGCGCGTACGTCGCCTCGCTGGTGACGTCCAGGAGCCGGTCGGCGGCCGCCCAGGCCTCGTCCTCGGTGTCGCGGACGATGAGGTGGAGGCGCAGGCCGATGCGGAGGGTACGGCCGTGGGCGGCGGCCCGGGCCCGTACGTGGTCGAGCTTCTCCTTGAGCAGGTGCGGCGGCTCGCCCCAGGTGAGGTAGACGTCGACGTGCTCGGCGGCCATCTCGATCCCGGGCGCCGAGGATCCGCCGAACCAGAGCGGGACGTGCGGCTCCTGGACGGGCCGCAGGTCACGGAAGGAGGCGCCGGCGTTCCTGAGGTCGTAGAAGCGGCCCTTGTGGTCGAAGACCTCGCCGGCCGTCAGCCGTTTGACGATCGACCAGTACTCGGCGCTCAGTTCGTACCGCTCGTCGTGCTCGACGTGGAGCCCGTACTCGCGCAGCGACGCGGTGGAACCGTTGACCACGTTGAAGCGGAGCCGCCCACCGAACAGGTTGTCGAAGCTCAGTGCCATCTTGGCGAGCAGGGTCGGTGCGATGAGCCCCGGGTGGACGGCGAGCAGCGGTTTGAACCGGGTGCTCGTGGAGGCCGCGAGCGCCGAGCCCAGCGGCCACACGTCGTAGAGGTCGGTGGCCAGCAACGCACCGGTGTAGCCGAGGCGTTCGACGGTTCCGGCGAGCTGTGCGAGGTAGCCGAGGTCGACGGGGCGGCGGCCCGCCGGCTCCCAGGGGTACGCGCCCTCGCGCGGGATGATGTACCAGAGGACTTCGGGTGCCGGTGCGACGCTCATCGGGATCCGGCCTTCCGGGGCAGGGCGTCGGCGACGCTGATCGCGCGGTCGATGAACCCGGTGCGGTGGAAGATGTCGGCCGCCTGCTGCTGTTCGGCGACGAACTCCGCTCCGACCTCCTCGATCGTCCAGGGCAGGGCGCGCAGCGCGGTCTCCCAGTCGTCGACCGTGCCGCCCTGGTCCGCGGCGGCGATCTCGGCGGCCTCGCGCGGATGCGCGGCGGCCCAGTCGTCGGCCCGACGGAGCGCCCGGGTGAGCGCCTCCACCACCTCGGGCCGCTGCTCGGCGAGGTCGCGGCGGGTGAAGAAGACGGACCGGTCGGAGATGACCTCGCCGGTACGGATCAGGGTGCGCAGTCCGCCGGTGCGGCGGGCGGACGCGAGTTCGGCGCCCTGGGCCACCCAGGCGGTGATCGCGCCGGTGCGGAGCTTCTCCTCGCTGCCTCCGTCGGCGCGTACGGCGGTGATGTCGGTGGCGTACGAGAGGCCGGCGTCGTCCAGGGCCTTGGCGACGAGGTGGGTCTGCCAGGAGCCGACGGCCAGGTGGACGGTGCCGCCCTTCAGGTCTGCGACGGTACGGACCGGGCTGTCCTCGGGGACGAGGAGGGCGCCGTGCCCGGGACGGGGCGCGGAGACGGCGGTGTACACGATGTCGTGTCCGGCGGCCTGCGCGGTGACCGGCGGGGTGGAGCCGGTGCCGCCGAAGTCGATGGTGCCGTCGGCGAGATGGGCTCCGGTGCGGACCCCGTCGGTGTACGGGTGCCAGGTCACGGTCTCGCCGAGCGCGGCGAGCTCCTCCTCCGCGTAGCCGAGCCGGGAGAGGTGGTAGAGGGAGGGGTTGCTGCGGTGGACACCGATGACGACGCTCATGCGGAGGCTCCTTCGGAAGGTGCGGGGGCGGAAGCGGAGGCGGGGACGCGGGTGGAGGCGGGGGTGGCGGAGGCGGGGGCGGACTCGGGGGCGGGGGTGGAGGCGGAGGCGAAGGCGGAGGCGAAGGCGGAGGCGGGGGCGGAGGCGGGGGCCTCACCGGGCGCGTGGACGCCCAGGTCGGCGAGGAGGCGGCGGCGCAGGGCCACGAAGGCCGGGTCGCCGGGGTCGCGGGGCCGGGGGACGGTGACGGGCTCGTCGGTGACCAGTCGGCCGTTCCGCAGGACGGCGACCCGGTCGGCGAGGCGTACGGCCTCGTCGACGTCGTGCGTCACGAGGAGCACGGCGGGGCGGTGGATCCGGCGCAGCTCTCCGACCAGGTCCTGCATCCGGAGCCTGGTCAGCGCGTCGAGGGCGGCGAACGGCTCGTCGAGGAGCAGCAGTTCGGGCTCCCGGACCAGGGCGCGGGCGAGTGCGACGCGCTGCGCCTCGCCGCCGGAGAGGGTGGCGGGCCAGGCGTCGGCGTGACGTTCGAGACCGACCTCGGCGAGCGCCCGCAGTCCGGTGGCCCGGGTCGCGGCGCCGCGCGGGAGGCCGACGGTCACATTGGCGAGGACCTTCTTGGAGGGGATGAGCCGGGGTTCCTGGAAGACGATCGTGCGGGCCTCGGGGACGAGCGCCTCTCCCCCGTCGGCTCCGTCGAGTGCGCCGAGGATCCGGAGCAGAGTGGTCTTGCCGCTGCCGCTCGCCCCGAGGAGGGCGAGGAACTCACCTCGCCTGAGATCGAGTTCGAGTCCGTCGAGGACGGCCCTGGTGCCGAAGACGCGGCGCAGGCCGCGTACCCGTACCGCCGTGGTGGGAGACGACGGGGTCGTGGTCATCGGGCTCCTCCCCCGGGACCGGCCGTGCGCCAGGGCATGAGGACCCGCTCCAGGCCGCGGACGAGGACGTCGGCGGTGAGGCCGAGCAGACCGTAGACGAGGATGCAGACGGCGAGGATGTCGGTGCGGGCGTAGCTCTGGGCCTGGGACATCAGATAGCCGATGCCTTCGGTGGCGTTGATCTCCTCGGCGGCGATGAGCGCGATGACGCTGAGCGTCATGGAGAGCCGCAGTCCGGCGAGGAGCGAGGGCAGGGCTCCGGGGAGGACGACCTGGCGGACGATCGCGAGCCGGCCCAGCCCGAAACTGCGCATGGCCTCGACGAGTTTGCGGTCGGTGTTGCGGACGCCCCCGCTGGTGGACACGTACATCGGGAAGGTCGTGGCGACGGCGATGAGCAGGATCTTCGCGGTCTCGTTGATCCCGAACCAGACCATGAAGAGGGGGACGAGGGAGAGGAACGGGATCGTGCGGAGGGTCTGGAGCGAGGAGTCGAGCAGCTCGTCGCCGAGCCGGGTGAAGCCGGTGGTGATGCCGAGGGCGAGTCCGGCGGCGAGACCGATGACGAGACCGATCCCCGAGCGGGTGAGGGAGGTGGCGAGCGCGTCGGGCAGCTGCCCGTTGCCCCACAGCTCTCCGACCGCGTCGACGACCTGGGAGGGCGATGCGAGCACGTCGGGGGTGAGGACGCCGGTGGCGGAGGAGGCCCACCAGAGGGCGAGGAGGGCGACCGGGCCGAGGGCGCGGACGGTGAGGGAGTAGGTACGGGAGCGGGGGCGGCGGACGTGGGGCCGGGGGGTGACGAGCCCGGCGGTGCCGCCGCCGTCCGTGGACGCCTCCTTCGCAGGTGCGGGCGCGGGCGCAGATTCGGGTGCGGGCGCGGGCGCAGGTTCGGGCGCGAGTGTGGGCGCGGGATGAGGGGTGGCGGTGGTCGGGGCCGTCATGACAGCTTCTCGATGTCGAGGAGGTGGGCGGCGATGTCGACCTTGCTCGGCGTGACCTTCTGGTCGGCGTAGAACCGGGCGACCGTCTCGAAGCGCTTGATGTCCTCGGGCCTGATGGGGTCGACGGTGCCGCCCTTGCCGGTGAAGGAGATCTGGACCTCCCTGGCCTTGCCGTTGACGGCGGTGGGGCCGGCGTCGGTGAAGACGTTCAGATAGGCGGCCGGGTCCTTCTTCTCCTTCACGCTGTTGTCGTGGAGGTAGGCGTAGAGCGCCTTGACGATCTCGGGGTGTTCCGAGGCGAAGCCCGAACGAACCGCGTTCAGGCTGTAGTTGTCGGATCCGATGGCGGTTCCGTCGGCGACGAAGTGGGCCTTGTCCGCGCCGATCTCGGCGACGGCGTAGGTGGACCAGACGGCCCAGGCGTCGACCTGGCCGGCGTTGAACACGGCGGCGGTCTGGTCCGGGCGCAGATAGACCCGCTCGACCTTGTCGGCGGGGACTCCGGCCTTGGCGAGGGCCTTGAGGAGCAGGTACTCGCCGGTGCCGCCCTTGTTGACGGCGACCTTGCGGCCGACGAGGTCCTCGACGGAGTCGATGTCCGAGCCCTCGCGGACGAGGATGCCCTCGCCGACGGGGTCGGGTGCCGTGGCGGTGAAGAAGGCGAAGCCGGGGCTCTGGGAGAGGGAGGTGATGCCGGAGGTGATGGAGCCGGTCGCGATGTCGAGCTGGTCGGCGTTCATCGCCTGGGCGGCGGGTGCGAAGGGGCCGGCGCTGCCGGTCCACGCCACCTTGGCGCCGACCGCGGCGAGAGCCTTGTCGAGACTCCCGTCCTTCTTGCCGCGGGCGAGGACGCCGGCGTTCCCGGGGTCCGGGATGCGGATGGTGACGACGCCCTTCGCTCCCTTCGGTCCGCTTCCGGCGCCCTGGCCGACGGCCGAGTCCGCCGCGGGGCTGCCGCCGCAGGCGGTGAGGACGGTGAGGGCGGCGAGCACCGCCAGAGCGATCCGAGTGGTACGAGGGGCGGGCGGGGTGACGGAGGCGAGTGGGCGCATGGCGTTCGTCCTTCGGGAAGCGGAGGGTGGGGCGTGGGGCGTGGGGCGTGGTGCCGAGGCGGCCGGTTACGGGACCGGCTGAGGCGACGACGTCCCCACCGGGGCGGTGGCCGCCCGCCGGCGGGCCCGTCGCAGCGGCTCCGGGTCGGCCCAGGCGCGTACGTCGACGGCCTCGGGCAGGAAGCCGTGGGCCCGCAGGGCCTCCTCCTGCCGGGCGAGCAGATCGAGGCGGGTGTCGGACAGATCCGGGTGGAGGGTGCGGTGGGTGCCGGACCGGTAGGCCCCGGCCACGCCCTCGGCACCCGCACCGGTCTCGGCGCCGAGGATCCGGGCGACCTCGGCCGGCTCGCCGGCGGCCCAGTCGGCGGCACGGAGCAGGACGGCGAGGAAGCGGGCGACGAGCTCGGGGTGCTCGTCCAGGAGGTCCTGGTGCACGGTGAGGGGGCGGGGAGTGCCGTTGTTGACGCGGTGCGCGGGGTCGGGAAGCGCGTCGAGCTCCACGGCCACCTCGGCGCCGGCGCGGCGGGCCGCCTCGACGGCGAGGGCGCCCTTCACGTAGACGGCGTCGACCTCGCCCCGGCGCAGGGCGTCCAGCTCGGCTGCCCACTGGCCCCGATGCCCGTCGGCGGGAACATCGACGAGGCGCGCGTCGCCGAGCCCGTACCCGGCGGAGGCGAGTGCGCCCTCGAAGCCGCGCAGGGCCATCGCCCGCCAGAAGTCGATGGGGACCGAGTGCCGGGGCAGGGCGAGCCGCAGCCCGCGCAGGGCTGCGGCTCCCCGCACCGGGGAACCGGGAGCGACGAGCACCGCCTGACGCTCCTCGATCCAGGTGAGCCCGACGAGCCGGGTCCGCTCGCCGCGTGAACGGGCCCACAGCGCGGGCACGTTGCCGCCCTCACGGAAGAGGCCGGGCAGCGCGTGGGTGAAGTGAGCGGCACGGTCGGCGCCGGGCTCGGCGTCCTGGAGGGAGCGGACGGCGATGCCGTCGGGCGCGAACTCCCTTTCCAGCCAGCCGCGATCGGCGGCGACGCCGGTGGCGGTGGGCACGGGGCAGCGGGTGAACCAGAGCGTGTCGGGCACGCGGGCAGACGTCATGGCGGGGCTTCCCGGGGTGAGGTGGGACGGCGAGGAGGGAGGGGCGGCGGGGCGGCGACCGCGCCGGCGGGAGGGAACGTCGAGCGGCGGCGGACGCGGTCCGGGTGCGCGTGTGGGTGCGGGTGCGGGTGAAGGTCGATACGGGGCGCGGGGACGTACGGGGGGGGACAGCGGGGTACGGGGGGTACGGCGATGTACGGGGGGGGGGAGGCGGTCGGCCGGGCCGTGCGGGCACGCGCCGGGGGGCGCGAACAGACTCGCGGGCGGACTCGACCCGCGGTGCGGAGGCCGGACCCGGCGAGGAAGCGGCCCCCACCTGGGAACGAGCCCTGCGGTGGCGACGGACCCTGCCGTAGAAACGGGCCCCTGCCGTGAGAACGGGCCCCTGCCGTGGGAACGGGATCCTGCGGCGAGAACGGTTCTCACTCGGCGCGGGAAGCCCGGGCGGGACCGGATCCCGCACCTCGCGCGATGTCCGCACGCCCGTCACACGGTTGCGTCACACCCTTCACGGACGCTCTCGTGGAAGGTTCGGCCGACGACGTCAGGCCCGCGCAGCCTCAGCGACAGCCGGCCCCCGCGACGCGCGCCAGGTCGATGTGGCGGCGTCGGGTGAGGACGAGCGGCGCGGGAGAGGCGACGGGCACACATCGCGCGGTGCGACGTGCGGTGCGACCTGCGGTACGTCGATCGGTACTCCGTGCGTTCATGACTGGCCCTGCTCCCTCCGGCTCGTCGCCGCTGTGGTGGCTTGGCCGGAACCCTGCCACGGAAGCTCCGTCGCCGACAACTCGCCTCCCACCATGTGGGATTGCGTATGAACGGCGTGTTTCCGACCTCGTCCGGGCCCTGATTCGGCTCCCGCCATGTGGGAGCGTGGGAGCCCGATCACCCACGGGGAGCGAACCCTATGACGACCGAGGCCGGCATCGCCCGACCCCCGGCGGGCGCCCAGGCGGTCCGCCGTGCACTGGATGTACTGCACTGTTTCCACGACAACGGGCCCGACCTGAGCGCCTCCGACCTCGCGCGACGGCTCGGGCTCTCCACGTCCACCGCGCACCGTCTCGCCCGGACCCTGCTCGGCGCGGGATTCCTGGAGCAGGACGCCCGGACCGCCCGCTACCGGCTCGGCCCGGCGATGACGGAGCTGGGACGGCTCTCGTACCACCAGCGGGGGCTGCATCTGGCCGCGCCCGAGCTGTCCGATCTCGCCGAACGGACGGGCGCAACCGCCGACTTGGCCCTGCGCAGCGGCCCGCACGTGGTGATCGTCGCGGGCGGCTCGGTGACGCCGAAGGTGGGGCTGCGCCGACCGCTGCACTCGACGGCGCTCGGGAAGGTGCTCCTCGCATGGCCGAGGGCGGGCGAGGCGGGCCCGCGCTCCCTGCCGCCGCTGTACGCGTTCACCGAGCGGACCATCGTCGAACCTCCCGCACTGGCAGCCGAGTTGGCCCGCGTACGAGAGGCCGGGTACGCCCTCAACGACGGGGAGTCGGCCCATGGGGTGCGGACCGTGGCCGTGCCGGTCCTGGAGCGGACGGGACACGCGCGCTTCGCGCTGGCGGTGCGGGCGACACCGGAGCTGATCACCGACGCGCGGCTCGACTGGTACCTCGCACAGGCGCGGGCCTGCGCCCGCGCCCTGGAGGTCCTGCTGCTCGCCCCGGCGGAGCGCAGGGACCCCGGCGAGCGGACCGGCTAGCCCCGGAAGCGGGCGGGAAAGTTTCCGCACGGTCGTGCGTTCAGTAGGATGGAAGCATGAGCGACACCGGGACCAAGACGGACGGGCGCGTCGAGCGCGGGAACCAGACCCGTCGGCTCGTTCTCGGCCGGACCATGGACATCGCCTCGGTCGAGGGGCTCGACGGCCTCTCCCTGGGCCGGATCGCCACCGAGCTCCAGCTGAGCAAGAGCGGCGTCTTCGCCCTCTTCGGCTCGAAGGAGGAGCTCCAGCTCTCCACGATCAGGGCCGCGGCCGCCGTCTTCGCCGAGAACGTCGTCACCCCCCTGAAGGACGTGCCGCCAGGGGCTCGGCGGGTGCGCGAGCTGTGCCGGAACTGGCTCACGTACTCCTCCGACCGCGTCTTCGCCGGCGGCTGCTTCTTCTACGCGGTCTCGGCCGAGTTCGACGCCCGTACGGGCCCGGTGCACGATGCCGTCGCCCAGACCCGCCGCGACTGGAACGCCTACGTGGAAACGTCTCTGACGGAGGCTCAGGCCGTCGGGGACTTCGCCGCGGACCTGGATGTGGAGCAGCTCGCCTTCGAGGTGATCGCCCTCATGGAGGCGGCCAACGCCCAGTCCGTCCTGCTCGGGGACACACGGACGTACGACCGCGCCGAGCGGGGGATCGCCTCCCGGCTGCGCGCCTCGGCCACGGACCGGGGGCGGGCCGCCCTCGACGCCGAGTAGCCGGAGGAGACACGGAGAGAAGGGGTGCGATCACCCCGTCGCGCCCCTCTCCGCATGACCCCGCCGCACCCCTCTCCGCATCACCTCGCCGCACCCCTTTCGACACCCCTCTCTGCATCACACCGCCCCGCACCCCGTCTCAGCCCGCGGTCACCCGCTCCCCCTCCGAGGGCTCGCCCGCCGGAGCCGTCAGGAACTCCACCGCCTCGTCGACGACCTGCGGGTCCCGCAGGATGCGCCGGTGCCCGAGCCCCTGGGTGACCACGAGCCGGGCCCGGTCGCCGTGGGTGCGCACGAGCCGCCGGGAGTGGACGAGCGGCACCATGTCGTCACCGTCGTCATGGAACAGCAGGACCGGCGCGTCGAGTCCACCGGAGTCGTGGTCCGCTCCGAAGCGGTCCCAGATGCCGGGCTCACCCGGCACGAGCCGCCGCTCCACGTGGTCCCGCATGCACTGGAGGACCCGGTCGTTCACACCGAGGCCGGCCTGGAAGCCCTTGACCAGCAGGTCGAAGGAACCGACCCCGCCGATGCCGACGAAGCGGGCCGTGCGGACGCCGTCCCGGAGGGCGAAGAGGGAGGCCAGGACGCCGAAGGAGTGGGCGACGACGGCGTCGAAGTCGCCGTGCCGCGCGTGCAACTGCCGGATGATCTCCCGGTATTCGACGATGTTGCTGTCCCGCCCCGGGGATTCGCCGTGGCCGGGAACGTCGAACGCGACGGGGCTGTAGCCGCGTTCCAGCAGCGCTTCGGCGAAGGCGGTGAGCCGCGAGGCGCGCGAGGACCAGCCGTGCACGAGCAGGACGGGCCGGCGTCCGTCACCCCAGGCGTACGTCACGACGTCCTTGCCGCGGGCCTGGAGGCGCCCGGTGCGGGCGGCGGCGAAGAGCGCCTGCTCCTCGGGTCTCGGCCGTGCCCGGCCGAGCGGGCGGACGAAGAGGTGGAAGGCCCAGCGGCCGGCCGTTCCGGGGGCGACGCGGGCGGTGACGTTCAGGGCGGTGCGGATGAGCGGAGCCATCGGGTACATGCCGGGATCTCCTCGGTCGTCCTGGGGGTTCTGCGTCCTGCTGCTTGCTGATCCTGCCGATGGAAAAATGCTAGCACGATCGTTCGTGTTGTTTTAGAGTCGAAAGGGAGGGCGGGCCGGCACCCACCCGGAGGCACCGGCCCGCCCTTCCCGCCACCTCAGTCCGTCGAGCCCTCGGAGCCCTTCGACTCCCCCGCCCCCTCCATCGACACCTTCCCGGACTCCTCCACGAACTCCCCCTTCGAATCCCTCCCGGACTCCTCCACAGGCTCCTTCTTCGACACCTTCTTCGGCTCTTTCTTCGCCCGGCTCGGCTGCACCCGCTTCGGTTCACCCGGCATCTTCGGATACTCCGGCGGGTACGGCAGGTCACCGAGGCCGTGCTCCGCCTCGTCCCGCCTGGCCAGTTCGAGCAGGGACTCCAGGCTGAACCGTTCGTCGTCCATGTCGGCGTGGACGTCGCCCACTTCGGCGTACCGGACCGGCATCGTCCTGATGTCGAAGTCCCGCGGCACCGCGTCGTCGACCTCCTCCCACCGCAGCGGCGCCGACACCGGCGCGTGCGGCCGCGGCCGTACGGAGTAGGCGGAGGCGATCGTGCGGTCCCGGGCGGTCTGGTTGTAGTCGACGAAGATCCGCTCGCCGCGCTCCTCCTTCCACCACTTGATGGTGACCTCCTCCGGCATCCGCCGCTCCAGCTCCCGCCCGCAGGCGATCGCCGCCCGCCTGACCTGCGTGAACGTCCAGTTCGGCAGGATCGGGACGAAGACGTGGATGCCGCGCCCGCCGGAGGTCTTCGGCCAGCCGCGCAGCCCGTGCTCGTCGAGGACGGCACGCAGCTCGTGGGCGGCGCGGACGGCGTCCGCGTAGTCCGTGCCGGGCTGCGGGTCGAGGTCGATGCGGAGTTCGTCGGGATGGTCGGTGTCGTCCCGGCGCACCGGCCAGGGATGGAAGGTGACGGCGCCGAGGTTGGCGGCCCAGAGCACGGCGGCCGGTTCGGTGGGGCACATCTCGTCGGCGGAGCGGCCGCTGGGGAAGGTGATGTGGGCGGTCGGGATCCAGTCGGGGAGGTACTTCGGGGCGCGCTTCTGGAAGAACGATTCGCCGGTCACCCCGTCGGGGTAGCGCTCCAGGGTGGTGGGGCGGTCGCGCAGCGCGCGGGTGATGCCGTCGCCGACGGCCAGGTAGTAGCTGACCATGTCGAGCTTGGTGTAGCCGGGTTCGGGGAAGTACACCTTGTCCGGATTGGACACGCGCACGGTCCGGTCGCCGACTTCCAGTTCCACCGCTGCCGCCTTGCCTGCCATGCCGGTCAGCCTAGGGCTCGCCGACAAGTCCCGCATACCGGACAATCGCCTCATGGATCTTCCGGTGATGCCGCCCGTGAAACCGATGCTCGCCAAGTCGGTGAAGCGGATCCCGCCCGGGATGCAGTACGAGGCGAAGTGGGACGGCTTCCGCGCGATCGTGCACCGCGACGGGCCGGAACTCGTCATCGGCAGCCGTACCGGCAAGCCGCTCACCCGCTACTTCCCCGAGCTGGTCGAGGCGCTCGCGGCCCGGCTGCCGGAGCGCTGCGTGGTCGACGGAGAGATCGTCATCGAGCACGGCGGCCACCTCGACTTCGACCGGCTCAGCGAGCGGATCCACCCGGCCGACTCCCGGGTCCGCATGCTGGCCGAGACGACCCCGGCGCTGTTCGTCGCCTTCGACCTGCTCGCCCTCGGGGACGCGTCGCTGCTCGACGCTCCGCTGAGCGAGCGCCGGGAGGCCCTGGAGCGGATGCTCGCCGGCGTGGACGCACCACTCCATCTGGCGCCGGCCACGAAGGACGCGGAACTCGCCGCCCAGTGGTTCGAGCAGTACGAGGGCGCGGGCCTCGACGGAGTGATCGCCAAGCCGCTCGACCTGCCGTACCGGCCGGACGCCCGCCTCATGTACAAGATCAAGCACGAACGGACGGCGGACGTCGTGGTGGCCGGCTACCGCTTCCACAAGAGCGGGCCGGTGGTCGGCTCCCTGCTGCTCGGTCTGCACGACGACAAGGGCGCCCTCCAGCACGTCGGCGTGTGCGCGGCGTTCACCGCGCAGCGGCGGGCCGAGCTGATCGAGGAGCTCGAACCGCTCCGGATGGACCCGCCGGACGGACACCCCTGGGCGGCCTGGGCGGAGGAGGCGGCGCACGCGGGGGCGCGGCTGCCGGGCGCGCCGAGCCGCTGGTCGGGGAAGAAGGACCTGTCGTGGGTGGCGCTGCGGCCCGAGCGGGTCTGCGAGGTCGGGTACGACCACATGGAGGGCGACCGCTTCCGGCACACGGCGCAGTTCAAGCGGTGGCGCCCGGACCGGACGCCGGAGTCCTGCGGGTACGGGCAGCTGGACGAGCCCGTCTCGTACGACCTGTCGGAGATCCTGACGTAGTGTCCGGCCCCGTCCGGCCCCTGTCCGGAGGACGCCGATCCGCCGAGTGAGATGCTTCACATTCGGCGGAGGTCCCGCCGCCCCCAACGCACCCCCGTCGCGCATGCGTTCGTCGCACGTACGGGCGATACGCAGGGACGGTGAACAATCCCGCGCCGGCCACCCGGGCCCGTACCTGCGGGAACGTCCCCGGCCGCGCCCGGCGGCCGTACCCGCTCGCCCGCCCGGGGCCCCGCACGCCCCTCCGGAGCGCCGCGGCGTCGTTGCCCCACCGCGACATCGCCGTGCCGGAACCCGTACGGCGATCCGGTACGTATGGAGAGCAGACACTTCCGTACGCTTCCCGGACCCACTAGGACTGACCCGTGATCACCTCTCCCTCGCGCCTCGTACCCGTCCCGATCCCCGACCATGTGGCCGCGCTGATCGGCTCCTGCCTGCCGCTGCACGTCCTCCAGGCCGAGATCGACGCGGACTGCGCGGCACGCGAGGTGTACCGCTTCCGGGGACCGCTCTGCGCGGAGGACCGGGCGGACCGGGAGCACGCCCTCGCCGCGCTCGCCCGGGCCAACAAGATCCTCGCCAAGCACCACCCGAAGCTGCCGGTCACGCCCTGACGGTCCGGCGGGACCGCTCTGCGCCGGTCCGCCCGTTCGGCCGTCCCCCGCATGCACCCGGTCGGGGCCGATGTGACGCTGCGAGAGTGACCACGACCAGCGACGCAGCGCCCGCGCCCCCGGCCGCCACCGAGCCACCCGTGCTCGACCGCCGCCGCCGCAACATCGTCTTCGGCACGATCATGCTGGGTGTCCTCCTCGCCGCACTCGACCAGACGATCGTCGGCACCGCCCTGCCCACGATCGTCTCGGATCTCGGCGGCGCCGCCCACATGTCGTGGGTGGTCACCGCCTATCTGCTCGCCGAGACGGTCGCGACCGTCCTCGTCGGCAAGTTCGGCGATCTCTTCGGCCGCAAGGTGATCTTCCAGATCTCGGCGATCGTCTTCATCACGGGCTCGTTCCTCTGCGGACTCGCCACCAACATGACGCTGCTGATCGTCTGGCGTGGCCTCCAGGGCGTGGGCGCGGGCGGTCTGATGGTCACCTCGATGGCGCTCATCGCCGATGTGATCCCGCTGCGCGAACGCGGCAAGTACCAGGGCGCGATCGGGGCCGTCTTCGGGGTCTCCACCGTCATCGGCCCGTTGCTCGGCGGTCTGTTCACCGACCACCTCACCTGGCGCTGGGCCTTCTACGTCAACGTGCCCATCGCGATCCTGGTCGTCATCGCCGCCGCCCGCACGATCCCCTCCGTCCGCTCGGCGAGCAAGCCGATCATCGACTACGCCGGCATCGCGCTGGTCGCCGTCGGGGCCAGCGCCCTGATCCTGGCGACCAGTTGGGGCGGCAACGAGTACGCTTGGACGTCCCCCGTCATCATCGGTCTCTTCGTCGGCGGTGTCGTCGCGCTCGGGCTGTTCTGCTGGGTGGAAACCCGCGCGGCGGAACCCATGCTGCCCATGCGGCTGTTCGGCAATCCGGTCTTCACCGTCTGCTCGGTGCTCAGCTTCGTCGTCGGCTTCGCCATGCTGGGCGCGATGACGTTCCTGCCGACCTACCTCCAGTACGTCGACGGGGACTCGGCGACCGTCTCCGGCATCCGCACCCTCCCCATGGTCGTCGGCCTGCTCATCGCCTCCGTCTTCAGCGGCAACGTGGTCAGCAAGACCGGCCACTACCGGATCTTCCCGATCGTCGGCTGCCTGGTGATGGGCATCGGGCTCTACCTCCTGTCGCTGATGGAACCGGACACCAGCACCTGGCTCGCGTCGCTGTACATGTTCGTGCTCGGCGTCGGCATCGGCCTGTGCATGCAGGTCCTCACCATCGCCGTGCAGAACACCGTCGACTACGCCGACCTCGGCACCGCCACCTCGGGCGTCACCTTCTTCCGCACGCTCGGCAGCTCCTTCGGCACCGCGGTCTTCGGCACGATCTACGTCAACTCCCTCACCCCCAACCTCCGGTCCGGGGTCGCGGAGGCCACGGCCGTCGCCGCGGGCCAGGGCCTCGATCCCTCGGGCGTCGCGCAGGCGGCACAGAGCCCGGACGGCGTGCACGGCCTGCCGGAGCAGGTCGCGGAACCCATCGTCAACGCCTACGCCGACACCCTCCACACCGTCTTCCTCTGGACGGTTCCGGTCGCCGCCGTCGGCTTCGTCGTCGCGCTCTTCCTCAAGCAGGTGACCCTCCGCGACTCGGCGCGCGCCGCCGCACCCGACATGGGCGAGGGCTTCTCCGCGCCGACCTCGTCGGGCGACTCCGCACAGCACCTGGAACTGGTCGTGGGCCGGATCATGCGCCGGATCGACATGGCCACCGCACGGCGGATCCTCGACACCTCCGACACCCGGCTCGACACGGCCGGGGCGTGGGCGGTGATGCAGGTCGAGCTCTACACACGGACGGTCGGCCACGCGAGCCTGGGACTGGTCTCGGCGGGGCGGCGGGTCCCGCCCGAGGTCCTGCTGCCGGTCTTCGACCGGATGGTCGACGAGGGCTTCCTGACCCGCGACGGCCATCTGCTCTCCCACACCCCGGCCGGCAAGCGTGAGGCGGACGTCATCACGCACGCGTGGGGCGACTGGCTGTCCGACCGGGTCGAGCAGGAGAGCGGCCGGCCCAGCGGACCCGAACTGCGGGTGGCGACGGACGCCATCGCCAAGAAGGTCGTCGCCGAGGACCTCGCGAACGGCCTCCCCGACCGGTCGCTCGACGGCGACGGCGCCCGCGACCGCGCCCTGAGCCGGACCACCGGCGTCTGACGCCGCCCTCCGGCCCCTCGCTCCTCGCTTCGCTACTCGCCGACGTCGCCGTCCACGTACACCCAGGCTCCCTCGTGGCGGGCGAAGCGGCTCCGCTCGTGCAGGGCGCCGGGCTCGCCGCCGTGGACGTAGCGCGCGGTGAAGGTGACGGTGCCGTGCTGGTGGAAGGCGGTGCCGTCGGCGGCCGACTCGATCTCCAGACCGGTCCAGCGCATCCCCGGGTCGAAGTCGACCTCAGCGGGCCGGGTCTCCGGCGCCCAGCTGCGCAGCAGATAGGCCTCGTCGCGGACGACGAAGGCGCTGTACCGGGAGCGCATGAGCAGCTCGGCGGTGGGCGCGCCGCCGCCCGTCCCCGTGTGGAAACGGCCGCAGCACGCGCCGTACGAGGCGTCGAGCCCGCACGGGCAGGGTGACTCCGGGGTCACGGCGGGCACGGCCTCGCGGGCCGGGGACGTACGGGGGCGGGTCTTGCGTCGGGACATGCCGCCATTGTCCCCCACCGGGTGCGCGGTGCCGGTGCGCCCGCCCGCTCCCGGGAACGAGCGGCGGGACGGGATCGGTACGCCGGTGACGCGTGGGTGCCCGGCATGTGGACGTCCGTGTGGACGCCGGGACGGGATCCCGCTGCTCAGGGGGTGCGTCCGAGTAGCGTACGGGCATGAAACTGACGATTCTCGGAGGCGGCGGGTTCCGGGTGCCGCTGGTGTACGGCGCTCTCCTCGGCGACCACGCCGAGGGGCGGGTCACCCATGTCACCCTGTACGACCTCGACGAGGGACGGCTCTCGGCCATCGCCAGGGTCCTGGCGGAGCAGGGCGAGGGTGTGCCGGACGCGCCCGGTGTCACGGCGACGACGGATCTGGACGAGGCGCTGCGCGGGGCCGACTTCGTGTTCTCCGCGATCCGGGTCGGCGGTCTCGAGGGCAGGGCCGCGGACGAGCGGATCGCGCTCGCCGAGGGGGTGCTCGGCCAGGAGACAGTGGGCGCCGGCGGCATCGCCTACGGCCTGCGGACCGTTCCCGTCGCGGTGCACATCGCGCGCAGGGTCGCCGAACTCGCCCCGGACGCCTGGGTCATCAACTTCACCAACCCGGCGGGCCTGGTCACGGAGGCGATGTCCCGGATCCTCGGCGACCGGGTCGTCGGCATCTGCGACTCCCCCGTCGGGCTCGGCCGCCGGGTCGCCCGCATCCTGGGAGCCGACCCGGACAGGGCCTGGATCGACTACGCGGGCCTCAACCACCTGGGCTGGCTGCGGGGGTTGAGGATCGACGGCCGGGACGAGCTGCCGCGGCTGCTCGCCGACGAGGAGGCGCTCGGCTCCTTCGAGGAGGGCAGGCTCTTCGGTCCGGAGTGGCTGCGCTCCCTGGGTGCGATCCCCAACGAGTACCTGCACTACTACTACTTCGACCGGGAGGCCGTGCGGGCCTACCGGTCGGCCGAGCGGACCCGCGGCGCCTATCTGCGCGACCAGCAGGGCGCCTTCTACCGGGAGATGGGGAAGCCCGGCACCCCGGCCCTCGCCGCCTGGCACCGTACGCTCGCCGACCGGGAGGCCACCTACATGGCCGCCAACCGGGAGGCGGCCGGGATCGGGGACCGCGACGAGGAGGACCTGGAGTCCGGCGGCTACGAGAAGGTGGCCCTGGCCCTCATGCGGGCCATCGCACGGGGCGAGCGGGCGACGCTGATCCTCAACGTCCGCAACGGCACGACCCTCGCCGCGCTCGACGCCGACGCGGTGATCGAGGTCCCCTGCTCCGTGGACGCGAACGGCGCCCACCCGGTGTCGGTGTCCCCGCTGCCGTACCACGCGGTCGGCCTGGTGACGGCCGTGAAGGCGGTGGAGCGGGAGGTCCTCGCGGCGGCGGAGAGCGGTTCGCGGGCGACCGCCGTCAAGGCCTTCGCGCTGCATCCGCTGGTCGACTCGGTGACGGTGGCCCGCCGCCTGGTGGAGGGGTACACGGCGGAGCACGCGGGTCTGGCGTACCTACGGCACTGAGACGGCGGCCGGCACCGAGAAGGCTGTCGCGAAGGCATACGGCCGACGAACAACTTTACGAGAGCGGGGGTGCGGCCTAGGCTCGCGCCCCATGACCTCACAGCGCACGGGAGTTCGACGAGAGGTGGCCCGCGTCGTCGCGGTCTGCCTGCTGGCCGCCGGTCTGGTGGGAACCGTGCCGGCGGCGGCCGAGACACCGACGTCCGGTGACGGTCCTGCCGTCGTCCCCGTGCAGACCACCGGGCCCGCGGACCGGCGGTTCAACCTGGTGTTCATGGGCGACGGCTACACCGCCGCGGAGATGCCGGCGTTCCGCGCGGACCTCGACCGGCACCTGAACACCCTGTGGAGCATCGAGCCCTTCGCCTCCTACCGTTCGTACGTCAACGTCTGGGCGGTGGAGGCCCCTTCGGCCGAGTCGGGGGTCGACTGCGACCCCGGCCTTGACGCGCCCGCCCGCGACACGGCGCTCGACATGGGGTTCTGGGGCGGCTGCAATCCCGGCAGTGTGCAGCGGCTGCTGACCGTCGACAGCCGGAAGGCCGCCGCGCTCGCCGATCTCGTCCCGGGCACGAGCGGCGCCAACCGGCAGATCGTCGCCCTCGCCCACAGTTCCACCTACGGCGGCGCGGGCGGCGGTTACGCCACGGCGTCCGGCGGCAACGCACTCTCCTCCCTCATCACCCCGCACGAGATAGGCCATTCGCTCGGCGGCCTCCAGGACGAGTACGACTACTACGCGCGCGGTGTGCCGGGCGGGACGTACTCCGGCCCGGAACCCTCCTCGGCCCACCACACCCTCCTGACCGAGCGCCAGATGTCGGGGCAGCGGGCCAAGTGGTGGCGCTGGCTCGGCGAGGAGAGCGAGGCGGGCGGCGTCATCGGCCGCCACGAGGGCGGCATGTACAGCACGAAGGGCGTCTGGCGCCCGAGCCGTCACTCCCTCATGAAGACCCTCGGCTACGCCTTCGACCAGGTGGAGCGCGAGGTGATGGTCCGGGCGATATCCGCCAAGGTGAACCTGGTCCAGGACCACACCCCGAACACCTCCCCCGTCGGCGCCGACCGGACGCTGTGGGTCGACACCCTCCACCCGGTGGGCGGCGCGCTCACCGTGACCTGGCGCCTGGACGGGCGGACGCTGCCCACCCGCGGCGCGCGCACCGTCGACCTGCGCACCCTGCGCCTCTCCCCCGGGACGCACACGCTCACGGCGACCGTCACCGACCCGACTCCCTTCGTCCGCGACCCGGCGGTCCGCGCCTCGACGGCGCTCACCCGGACCGTCGCCTGGACGGTGGACCCGGCCCTCACCACCGAGCGGGACGGAACCGCGGCCGCGTTCACCGGCCACACCCCCCTCGGGGCGCCCGTCGGCGCCCGGTCGGTCGTCCACGCCGACACCACCCACACGGTGGACCGGACCCCGGCCGTGCGCTGGCGCCTTGACGGTCGGACCGTGGCGACCGGCCCGAACGACCGTGACCTGGACCTGCGTTCGCACACCATGACCTCGGGAACCCACACCCTGACGGCACGCATCGCCGGCACGCAGGAGGAGCTGAGCTGGACCGTGGACGCCCGTCCGGCGACGACCTCGTACGAGCTCTCGAAGCCGCTGCGCACAGCGGGGCGGCACGGCCGTCCCGTGGAGTACGTCTACGGCGGGCCGTTCACGATGCGGCTGACCGGGCGGGACGATCAGGAGGGCGCGGTGGTGAGCCAGTTCCGGGTCGACGGCGACGGCTGGTACACGTACTACGGCTGGCCGACGGACGCGGACGCGCCGTTCCGCTTCTCGCCGGGCGGCACGGTGATCGACGACCTCGTGTACGGGAAGCTGGGCCGGAGCCGTGCGGTGCCGTGGGACGACGCGACCCCCGACTACGGCACCCACCGGATCGAGTACCGCACGATCGACGCGGCCGGCAACGTCGGCAGGACCGGCGAGTTCCTGGTGACGCTGGTGGAGCCGTGACGCACGCCGGAAGAAGCCCCGGTACGGGAGGAGGCCCCGCCGAC
>NZ_JBHTSA010000142.1:0-19981 GCF_042795405.1 Streptomyces sp. NPDC056480
CACCCGTGAGGGTGCCGCCCTTCTTCGTTCTCCGGGGTCCCTCAGTCCAGCGCCAGGCTTCTCAGGACCAGGCCCGTCGCCGGCTTCGGGCCGAAGGAGGTGGACTTGCGGGGCATCGTGACGCCCTGGCGGGCCAGGTCCCGGACGACCTCCTCGCGTACCGGGTGCATCAGGACCGCCGTACCGCCGCGGCGTTCCGCCTGCTCGACCGCGGCCTTCGTGTCGTGGATGTAGGCGATGTCCTCCGGGGCGTCCGGGATGTGCCAGACGTGCTCCAGGAGGGTGGAGTGCAGGACCGTGGCGTCCAGGGTCCGCCAGGCGTCCGGGCGGTCGGTGCGGATCGTGCGGTCGAGGAGGGCCGGGTCCGGGCGGTCGACGAGGTGGAAGCCGCCGTCCCCGGCCAGGAGGAAGGCGTTGCCCTCGGTCGTGGCCTCGGCGAGGGCCTCCATGGCCTCCGGCAGGGGCCGCTCGACGCGGCGGACCCGGAAGGCGCCGTCGAGGGCCGCGAGGGCGTCGGCGACCGGCAGGCGGTTGAGGAGCCGGTGGATCGCGCGCACCCGGAGCGGGTAGCGGGCGGTGTCGATGAGGAGGACCAGGCCGTAGTTCCAGGGGCCGGGCGACGGGTGCTCCTCGCGGAGGCGCAGATAGGTCGCCCAGCGGTGGTGGCCGTCGGCGATGAGGGCCTGGTGGCGGGCGAGCTCGGCGGAGACGGCGGCCTGCTCGGCCGGGTCGGTCACCGCCCAGAGGCGGTGGTGGAAGCCGTCCTCCGTCGTGGTGGCGAGCAGCGGGGGGCCCTGGACGGTGCGTTCGACGACCTGGCCCGCACCGTCGCCCTCGCCGACGTACGTGAGGAGCAGCGGCTCCAGATTGGCCGCGGTGGTCCGCATCAGGGCGGCGCGGTCCTCGACGACGTGCGGCATGACGTCCTCGTGCGGGAGGACGACTCCCTCGGCAGGGGTGGAGAGTTCCAGGGCGCCGATGATGCCGCGCTGGAGGATGCCGTCGCCGTGCTGCTCGTACACGTAGAGCGCGGGCTCCGGATCCGGGGCGAGGACGCCGTCCGCGAGCCAGCGGTCGAGGGTGACGGCGGCCTTGCGGTGGCGGGTGCCGGCGGTGATCGCCTGCGGCAGGATCAGCCGGACGATGTTGTGGGGATCCGCGGACTCGAGATGGAGAAGTCCGTCAGGTCGTACGACCACGTCGTAGGGCGGGGACGTGACGGCTGCCAGGCTGCCGACCCGCTCGGGGACGTATCGGAGCCCGCGGAACGGCGCCAGGCGCAGTCCGGCTGCGTCGTCGCGGACGTCGTCGGCCGCGTGACCTGAGGTGTTCATCTCGTCATCGTATGTGGCCGGTGGGATGAGCGATGATCGGGGGAGCGGGGAACCCACCCGGTGAGGCGAGGAGTGTGCGGTGACGGTGCGGAACGGCCAGGGGCGGCAGGGCGTGGGCAGGCGGCTGCCGGGCGGCAGCGCGGTGCCGTTGAGCGAGGCGTACGACACGGCGCTCCTGGACCTGGACGGGGTCGTGTACGCGGGCGGGGAGGCCGTTCCGCACGCCGTGGAGGCCCTCGGGGTGGCCCGGGCGGGCGGGATGCACCTCGCGTACGTCACCAACAACGCGCTGCGGACGCCCGACGCGGTGGCCGAGCACCTTACCGAGCTCGGGGTGCCCGCCGAGGCCGGGGACGTGATCACCTCGGCGCAGGCCGTGGCCCGGCTGATCGCCGACGACGTGCCGCCCGGCTCCCGGGTGCTCGTCATCGGTGGCGAGGGGCTGAGGGTGGCGCTGCGCGAGCGGGGTCTGGTGCCGGTGGAGTCGGCGGAGGACGGGCCGGTGGCCGTCGTGCAGGGGTACGGGGGGCCCGAGATGCCGTGGGGGCGGTTCGCGGAGGCGAGCTACGCGGTGGCGCGGGGCCTGCCCTGGTACGCGTCGAACACGGACCTGACGATTCCCGGTGCGCGGGGGATCGGGCCCGGGAACGGTGCGGCGGTGGAGGTCGTGCGGATCGCCACGGGCGGCCGGGTCGAGCCGAAGGTCGCGGGGAAGCCGCTGCCGCCGATGCACCGGGAGACGGTGCTGCGGACGGGTGCGCGGCGGCCGCTGGTGGTCGGGGACCGGCTGGACACCGACATCGAGGGCGCGTTCAACGGCGGGGTGGACTCGCTGCTCGTCTTCACCGGGGTGACGGACGCGGCGCAGTTGTTGCGGGCCGTGCCGGAGCACCGGCCGACCTATGTCGCGGCCGATCTGCGGGGGCTGCTCGTGGGGCAGCCGGAGGTCGTCGCGGAGGAGGACGGGAGTTTCGTGTGCGGGGGCTGGCGGGCTGCGGTGAGCGCGCCGGGCGGGGGCGAGCTGATCCTCGAGGGGCCGGCGGACGCGGCGGCCGGTGCGGGGGATGCCATGGACGCGGTGCGGGCGCTGTGCGGGGCCGCCTGGTCGGCGGCGGACGCCTTGGGCGGCGGGGTGCCGGACGCGGGGAAGGTGCTCGCGCGGCTCGGGCTGTGACAGCGGAGAGGCCGAAGAAATTGGGTAGGCTAACCTAACTTCATCTGGGTAGCGGGCACGGGAGTACGGGCAATGGATGGTCGGCAGCAGCGGCTGAGCGCGGAATCGGTCACCCTGGCGTACGAGCAGCGGGTCATCGCCCGCGATCTGTCCGTCGAGATCCCCGACAACTCGTTCACCGTCATCGTCGGGCCGAACGCCTGCGGCAAGTCCACCCTGCTCCGCGCCCTCTCCCGGATGCTGAAGCCCAGCCAGGGGCGCGTCCTGCTCGACGGGCAGTCGATCCAGACCATGCCGGCCAAGAAGGTCGCCAAGACCCTCGGGCTGCTGCCCCAGACCTCCGTGGCGCCCGACGGCATCACCGTCGCCGACCTCGTCGCCCGTGGCCGCTACCCGCACCAGGGGCTGCTGCGGCAGTGGTCGCCGGAGGACGAGCGGATCACCCGGGAGTCGATGGAGGCGACCGGCGTCGCCGAGCTGGCCGAGCGGTACGTCGACGAGCTCTCCGGCGGCCAGCGGCAGCGCGTCTGGATCGCCATGGCGCTCGCCCAGCAGACCCCGCTGCTGCTGCTCGACGAGCCGACGACGTATCTCGACATCCAGCACCAGATCGACGTCCTCGACCTGTGCGCCGAACTGCACGAGACCCAGGGACGGACGCTCGTCGCCGTGCTGCACGACCTCAACCACGCGGCCCGGTACGCGACCCACCTCATCGCCGTCCGCGACGGCGAGGTGGTCGCCGAGGGGCCGCCGGCCGAGGTGGTGACGGCGGAGCTCGTCGAGCGGGTCTTCGGGCTGCGCTGCCAGGTCATCGAGGACCCCGAGACGGGGACGCCGCTGGTCGTTCCGGCCGGGCGGAAGGCCCGCGTCCCGCGGCCCGCCGCGGCGTCCGCGTCGCCGGAGCCCGCCCTCGGCGCGTGAGCCCGGCCCGACCCTCGCGGGCGGTCCCGCCCCGCCATGTGGGCTAGAGCAGGGAGCGGAGACGGAGCAGGTCGCGGAAGCCCGCTTCCAGCCTGACCCGGCCCGAGGCCCAGGCCTTCGCGAAGTTCAGGTCTCCGCCCACCATCGCCACCAGGTCGTCGCCGGTCATCGCGAGCCGGATCTGAGCCTTGGCCGGGGGCGGGCCCGTCACCGTGGACTCGACCTTGATCCGGCCGTCCGTGAGGCGGCCCGTGAACGTGGTGTCCAGGTCGGTGATGTGGCAGCTCAGGGTGCGGTCGAGCGCGGCCGCGCCGCGTACGTCGCCGTCCGCCCGCGCGAGGTTGTCCGAGAGTGTGTCGAGTGCGTCGCGGCACTCCGTGATCGTCGCCATCGCCGTCGACCGTACCCCAGGGGTTCGCGGTAGCGTCGGGAGCATGAACGACGCGATGGCCGACCCCGAGCCCGTGGACGAGACGTCCGAACCCGAGGTGTCGGACGCGGCGGCCCCCGGCGGCGGCGCCCACGAGCCCGCGGCGGCCGCGCCGCTGGAGGTCGTACGGGAGCTCACCGGGCACCCCGGGGTCGACGCCCACCTGGCGCGTCTCGCCGAGGTGGACGCCCTCCCGGCGGACGGACACCTGGAGGTGTACGAGGATGTACACCGTGGACTGCGTGCCGAGCTGACCTCGCTCGACGCGCACCCCGCCCCTCGTCCGTACGAAAACAGGAGCTGAACCGAACGTGGCAGGAGTGGCACGCCGCCGTCTCGACGCCGAGCTGGTCCGGCGCAAGCTCGCGCGCTCGCGCGAGCACGCCAGCCAGCTGATCGCCGCGGGCCGGGTGACCGTCGGCAAGACCGTCGCCACCAAGCCCGCCACCCAGGTCGAGACCGCCGCGGCCATCGTCGTCGTGCAGGACGACTCCGACCCCGACTACGTCTCGCGCGGCGGTCACAAGCTCGCCGGGGCCTTCGAGGCCTTCGTCCCGCTCGGACTGAAGGTCGAGGGCAGGCGCGCCCTGGACGCCGGGGCCTCCACCGGCGGCTTCACCGACGTGCTGCTGCGGGCCGGTGCCGCCCATGTCGTCGCCGTCGACGTCGGCTACGGGCAGCTCGCCTGGTCGCTGCAGAGCGACGAGCGGGTCACCGTGAAGGACCGCACGAACGTACGGGAGTTGACGCTCGACGCGATTGACGGCGTGCCCGTCGACCTGGTCGTCGGCGACCTCTCGTTCATCCCGCTCGGCCTCGTCCTGCCGGCCCTCGCGGCCTGTACGGCGCCCGACGCCGACCTCGTCCTGATGGTGAAGCCGCAGTTCGAGGTGGGCAAGGAGCGGCTCGGCACGGGCGGAGTCGTCCGGAGCACCGAACTCCGCGCCGACGCCGTGAAGAACGTCGCCCGGCGCGCCGCCGAGCTCGGCCTCGGCGTCCTGGGCGTCACCGCGAGCCCGCTGCCCGGCCCGTCCGGCAACGTCGAGTACTTTCTGTGGCTGCGGGCAGGCGCGCCCGCGCTGGATCCGGCGGATGTCGACCGCGCCGTGGCGGAAGGACCTCGTTGAGCTCAACGGCAGCAGCATCAGAGACCGCACCACGTACCGTCTTCCTGCTCGCGCACACCGGCAGGCCCGCCGCCGTGCGCAGCGCCGAACTGGTCGTCCTCGGACTGCTGCGCTGCGGCATCGGCGTCCGCGTCCTGGAGGCGGAGGCGGAGGACCTGCCGCTGCCGCCGTCCGTCGAGAGGGTGAAGGAGGCCTGCTCCGACGCCCTCGACGGCTGTGAACTCCTCGTCGTCCTCGGCGGCGACGGCACCCTGCTGCGCGGCGCCGAGTTCTCCCGCGCCTCCGGCGTCCCGATGCTCGGCGTCAACCTCGGCCGCGTCGGCTTCCTCGCGGAGGCCGAGCGGGACGACCTCGACAAGGTCGTCGACCGGGTCGTGACGAAGGCGTACGAGGTCGAGGAGCGGATGACCCTCGACGTCGTCGTCTACGAGAACGGCGACGTCCTGCACCGCGACTGGGCGCTCAACGAGGCGGCCGTGCAGAAGGTGTCCCCGGAACGGATGCTGGAGGTCGTCCTCGCGATCGACGGGCGCCCGGTGACCGGCTTCGGCTGCGACGGGGTGATCTGCGCGACACCGACCGGATCCACCGCGTACGCCTTCTCGGCGGGCGGCCCGGTCGTCTGGCCCGAGGTCGAGGCGCTGCTCATGGTCCCGATCGGGGCCCATGCCCTGTTCGCCAAGCCGCTCGTCACCACCCCCGAGTCGGTGCTCGCCGTCGAGGTCGAGCCGCACACCCCGCACGGGGTGCTGTGGTGCGACGGGCGGCGGACGGTGGAACTCCCGGCCGGGGCGCGGGTCGAGGTGCGGCGGGGTGCCGTGCCGGTCCGGCTCGCCCGGCTCCACCACGCCTCCTTCACGGACCGGCTCGTCGCGAAGTTCGCCCTGCCCGTGTCCGGCTGGCGGGGCGGGGCCCGCTGACGTACCCGCCCTCCCGGCGGCTCCGGCGGGAGGGTGTTCGCTCATCGTCGTCTCCGCTCGGGCGGATCCGGCGGGGGCGAACGATCGGCGCGCCGGAGAGTTACGCCCGGGGGTGATGTCGCATCGCAGCAGGGAAACCTCGTATGGTCTGGGGCGTGCTGGAGGAGATGCGGATACGGTCGCTCGGGGTCATCGACGACGCGGTGGTCGAGCTGTCGCCCGGCTTCACCGCGGTGACCGGTGAGACCGGTGCGGGCAAGACCATGGTGGTGACCAGCCTTGGCCTGCTGCTCGGCGGCAGGGCGGACCCGGCCCTGGTGCGGATCGGCGCGGCCTCGGCCGTCGTCGAGGGGCGGATCAGCGTGCCCGCGGGCGCGCCCGCCGCCGTACGCGCCGAGGAAGCCGGGGCGGAGCTGGAGGACGGGGTGCTGCTCGTCAGCCGTACCGTCTCGGCAGAGGGACGCTCGCGGGCCCACCTCGGCGGGCGCTCGGTGCCCGTCGGGCTGCTCGCCGAGCTCGCCGACGAACTCGTCGCCGTCCACGGTCAGACCGACCAGCAGGGCCTGCTCAAGCCGGCCCGGCAGCGGGGCGCGCTCGACCGGTACGCGGGCGAGGCCGTCTCCGTGCCGCTCGCCGCCTACGCGGAGGCTTACCGGCGGCTGCGAGCCGTCACCGGCGAACTGGACGAGATCACCACGCGGGCGCGTGAGCGGGCCCAGGAGGCCGATCTGCTGCGGTTCGGGCTCGGTGAGATCGAGGCCGTCGCCCCGCGTGCGGGGGAGGACGCCGAACTCGCCGCCGAGGCGGAGCGGCTCGGGCACGCCGAGGCACTCGCCTCCGCCGCCGCGCTCGCGCACGCCGCGCTCGCGGGCGTACCCGAGGATCCCGAGTCCGTCGATGCCACGACCCTGGTCGCGGGCGCGGGCAGGGCCCTGGAGGCCGTACGTTCGCACGACCCGGCGCTCGCCGCCCTCGCCGACCGGATGGGGGAGATCTCCATCCTCCTCGGCGACGTGGCCACCGAGCTCGCCGGATACGCCGACAACCTGGACGCCGACCCGCTGCGGCTCGCGGCCGTGGAGGAGCGGCGGGCGGTGCTCACGCAGCTGACCCGGAAGTACGGGGAGGACATCGCCGCCGTTCTCGCCTGGGCGGAGGAGAGCGCCGGCCGGCTCGGTGAGCTGGACGGCGACGACGACCGCATCGAGGAACTCACCGCCGAGCGCGACCGGTTGCGCGACGATCTGTCGGTGCTCGCCCAGCGGCTCACCGACGCCCGCACGGAGGCGGCCGACCGGTTCGCCGGCGCGGTCACCGCCGAACTCGCCTCGCTCGCCATGCCCCACGCGCGCGTGTCCTTCGACATCCGGCAGACCGAGGACCCCGACGGCGCCGAGGTCGGCGGCCGCCGGGTCGCCTACGGCCCGTCCGGTGCCGACGAGGTCGAGCTGCTGCTCGCCCCGCACCCCGGGGCCCCGCCGCGGCCGATCGCCAAGGGCGCGTCCGGCGGTGAGCTGTCCCGGGTGATGCTCGCGGTGGAGGTCGTGTTCGCCGGGGTCGACCCGGTGCCGACGTACCTGTTCGACGAGGTCGACGCGGGTGTCGGCGGCAAGGCCGCGGTCGAGATCGGCCGCCGGCTGGCCAAGCTCGCCAGGACCGCGCAGGTCGTGGTCGTCACCCATCTGCCGCAGGTCGCGGCCTTCGCCGACCGGCAGCTGCTCGTCGAGAAGACCAACGACGGATCGGTGACCCGGTCCGGCGTGACGGTCCTGGAGGGCGAGGAGCGCGTACGGGAGCTGTCCCGGATGCTCGCGGGCCAGGAGGACTCGGAGACGGCCAGGGCCCACGCGGAGGAGCTGCTGGCGACGGCCCGGGCGGACGGCTGACGCCGGTCGGGTCGGGCGGACGGCTGACGCCGTCGCGTCGGGCTGGTGACCGGTCGGGTGGGGGCGGGCGTGCCGCCGCCTCCTGACCGGTCGACGGGCCCAGGGGGCGTGCGAGTGCGTCCCGTGCGCTCACTCGAGTGGGTGAACCCGTGGTGCGGGTCCCGGAGCCGTACTCCTTCCGTACAGGGGAACGACGCCGTTTCGGTGCCGGAACGTGCGTACGGTCGGCGGTACGGGCTGGCATCCTTGGGCGCGTGACACAGCTCCGTACGGTCCAAGTGCTGGGCGGCGGCAGCGCGGGCAGCAGCGCTCACGTCCGATCACTCGCCTCGGGGCTGGTGGCGAGGGGCGTGCGGGTGACCGTGTGCGCCCCGGCCGAACTCGACCGCGTCTACGACTATCTGGGCGCCGGCGCGCACTTCGTGCCGCTGCCGCGCCTCGGCGACCCCGCGACGGTCGCCGCGCTCCGTAACGCCTGCATCGGCGCCGACGTGGTCCACGCGCACGGCCTGGAGGCGTCCGTGCGGGCCGCGCTCGCCCTCGCCGCGGGCGGGGGAGGCGATCGCGCTCCGCTCGTGACGACCTGGGACACCCGGAACCAGGCCCACGGGGCAGCGCGGGGCGGGGTGCTGCGGCTCCTGGAGCGAAGGACCGTGCGGGCCGCGACCGTCGTCCTCGCCACCTCCTCCGAGCTCGTCGACCGGGCCCGCCGCCGCGGGGCCAGGGACGCCCGGCTCGCGCCCGTCACCGTGCCGCCCGCGCGGGGTCCCGTCTGCCTCCACGACGGCAAGGCCAGGGCCGAACTGGGCGCGGTCGACCGGCCGTTGCTGATGGCGGTCGGAGCGCTGGAGCGGGGCCGTGGCTACCGGACGCTGCTCGACGCGGCCCGGACCTGGCGGGAGCTCGATCCGCAGCCGCTGCTGGTCATCGCGGGGGAGGGGCGCGAACGGGCCGCCCTCCAGCGGCGGATCGCGGCCGAGGAGCTGCCCGTGCGGCTGATCGGGCGGCGGGAGGACGTCGCCGAGCTGCTCGCGGCGGCCGACGTGGCGGTGCTGCCCTCGCGCTGGGAGGCGCGGTCCCTGCTCGCGCAGGAGGCGCTGCGGCTCGGTGTGCCGCTGGTCGCCACGGCGGTGGGCGGCGTACCGGAACTCGTCGGCGACGCGGCGGAGCTGGTGCCGTACGGGGACGCCGAGGCGCTCGCCGGCGCGGTGCGCGGGCTGCTCGACGATGTCGAGCGGCGGATGGACCTCGCGGCGGCCGGGCGGGTGCAGGCGCGGACCTGGCCCACGGAGGACGAGACGGTGGCGCACGTGCTGAGCGTCTACGACGAGCTGGTGGGGCGGTAGGCGGTAGGCGCCGAGACAAGCCCCCGCAAGGTACCCCGCTCGCAGAGCCCCCCGGAGCCCCTGCCGGGGCCCGCAGGAACCCACCCGGAGCCCCCGGCAGGGACCCCCGCAGGGGCTAGGCGTCACACCGCGCCCCGCGGGCCGCTACGGCGTGTGGCGGCGGGCCCTCAGGGCCAGGGAGAGGGCCAGGACGGTCTGGGGGTCGTCCAGGTCCGTGCCCAGGAGTTCGGAGATCCGGGCCAGGCGGTTGTAGAGCGTCTGGCGGTTGAGGTGGAGCTCCCGGGCCGTCTCCGCCTTGCGGCCCGCGTGCGCCAGGTACGTCTCCAGGGTCGGCAGGAGCGGCGGGCGGGACGTGCGGTCGTGGTCCCGCAGAGGGCCGATCGCACGGTCCACGAACGCCGCGAGGACCGTGTCCCCGTGGAAGTGCAGCCGCCACAGCAGCAGGTCGATGTCGAGGCGCCGGGCGTCGTACCAGGGGAGGTCCGAGAGGCCCTGCGCGGCCGTCGCCGTCTCCGCCGCGTGCCGCAGCCCCGCCGAGGCCGCCGCCCAGCTGCCGGCGACGCCCACCACGACGACCGGCGGATGCACCCCGGCGCGTTCGAGGCCGGCGCGCTCCACGCCCGCGCGCAGGGCCGCCGCCACGCGGTCCGCGACGGCCGTACGCTCCGATTCCGAGCGCAGGCCGAGCAGCAGCGGCACCCGGCCCTCGACCGGGCGGACGCCCAGGAGGACCGGGACTCCGACGGAGGCCAGCTCCTCCAGGACCGCGCGGGCCAGCAGGGCCCAGTTGCCCGAGGGGGAGAGCTCCGACGCCAGGCGCATCACCACCGGCAGGAGCGGGCCGTCGCCCGGCTTGAAGCCGAGGACCCGCGCCTGCGCCGGTGCGTCCTCTGCGGTGATCCTGCCCTCCGCCAGGTCCGTCAGGAAGTCGCCGCGGCCGCGTGCCGCCAGCTCCTCCTCCTGACGCGCCTGCATGAGGACGACCGCGAGGAGACCTGCCGCGCGCTCGGCCGCCATCCGGTGGACGGGGGAGAGCGCGCCGGAGACCGAGAGCAGGACGAGACGGGCCCGTACCGAGGCCGTACCGGGACCGCCGCCGGGCACGTCGACCAGGACGGTGCCGGTGGGCGGGCCCGATTCGCGGGCCGCCCGGCCGCCGCGCAGCCCGTCCCAGACCTGCAGCGGGTCGGCGGGCGCGGACTCGGTGCCCGCCGCGTAGAGGAGCTGTCCGTCGGCGGTCTCCAGGAAGACGGGGTTGGCCGCGAAGTCCGAGAGGATGCGCAGGACCTGGGGGACCCCGCCGCCGCCGAGCAGCGCCTCCGTGCACTGCCGGTGGACCTCCTCGGCCTGCCGCAGGAGCGCGTAGTGGCCGTTGACGATCTCGGTGTGGATCTCCTCCGTCACCGCCACGAAGGGGACCTCGCGGTGCAGCTGCACCAGGGGCAGGCCGGCGGCCCGAGCGGCCTCCACTATCGTCGACGGGAGGCGGGCGAAGCGCGGCCCCAGCTCCACCACGAGTGCCGCGATGCCCCGGTCGGCGAGCCGCCGGACGAAGGCACGCTGCTCGGCCGGCCGGGTGCCGAGCCCGAGCCCCGTGGTCAGCAGCAGCTCGCCGCCCTTGAGCAGCGACGCGATGTTCGGCACCTCGCCCGCGTGCACCCAGCGCACCGTGCGGTGCAGCCGGTCCGCGCCGGCGACGACCTCCGGGAGCCCGCTGCGCAGGCCCGGGAGTTCGAGCGCCCGCTGCACGGTGATCCCGCCCTGATTGTCCATGGGGCCGGACGCTACCCCGCGTCCGGCCCCATGGGACATCACCCCACGGTCACGGCACCGGACAGTTCGTACACGGGGGCGACAACGTGTCGCCCCCTGACGGGAATTGCGCGACCCGATGTCGATTGTGGTCTGCGTCACTGCCGGGTGGCGCGCCGGCTCAGCCGGCCGGGACGATGTTCTGGTTGAAGCGGAACACGTTCTCGGGGTCGTACTCGGCCTTCACGGCGGCGAGTCGGCGGTGGTTCTCCTCGCCGAAGGAGGAGACGATCCGCTGCTCGCCCTCGGCGCCGACGAAGTTCAGGTACGTCGCGTCGAGCGCCCACGGCCGCACGTCGGCCCGCACGTCCCGCACCCACTGGATCTCGGCCTCGTCCATCGCCGGGTCCTCCCAGGTCGCGAACGGGTGCACGGCCCAGGGCGCGGCGCGCCACGGCTGCGGGTAGGGCCCGGCCCCGGCCGTCACCGCGCCGCCCTGCATGAACAGCACGTGCTGGGTGGCCGCGGGCAGCGGGATGCCCGCGCCGCGTGCGCAGAACAGGTCCACGGCCTCGTCCGGGAGGGCGGTCAGGTACTCGGCCGACCAGTAGTTCCGCAGCCCCGGCGGGTCGTCGAGCATGGACTGCAGCTCCGCGTACGGGATGTCCATGACGATCTCGATCACGGGCTTCAGGGCGAACAGCGGCGCCGCGAGCTCCCGTACCTCCTCGACCGGCCCCGCGTACGTGAGCAGCGTCCCGCACACGAGTCTGCCGACCAGCTCCTCCGGGACGAACGGCTCGGGCGGCGCGGGCAGGTAGATCGCCCCTCCGCCCACCTCGTCCGGGGCGGCGTCGGCGATGTCCCGGAAGGTGCGCACCACCTCGGGCGCGGCGTCCGGCAGGAAGAACAGCAGCGCGACGCTCATCCGGGGCAGCGGGTGCAGCCGCAGCGTCAGCGAGGTCGCCACCCCGAAGTTGCCGCCGCCGCCGTGCAGCGCCCAGAACAGCTCGGGGTTCTCCTCCGCGTCCGTGTGGACGTGCCTGCCCTCGGCCGTGATCAGGTCGGCGGCCAGCAGGTTGTCGCTGGCGAGACCGAACTTCCGCTCCAGCCAGCCCGATCCGCCGCCCAGTGTGAAGCCGCCGACGCCGGTGGTGGACACCCGTCCGCCGGTGGTCGCGACGTGGAACGGCTGGCACGCGTGGTCCAGGTGGGCCATGGTCGCCCCGCCCTCGACCCGTACCGTCATGTCCTCCGGATCCACGACGACGGCGTGCATCCGGCGGAGGTCGACGACGAGCGCGCCGTCGATCATGGAGGTCCCGGCGACGCTGTGCCCGCCGCCGCGTACCGCGATCGGCAGCCGGGTCTCGCGGCCGAACAGGATCGCGTTGGACACGTCGGCCGCGGTGGCGCACTGGGCGATCACCGACGGGCGCCGGTCGATCATGCCGTTGTGCAGGGCGCGCGCCTCGTCGTAGCCCGGCCCGCCGGGGGTGATCACCTCACCGGCGAGGTCCTCGACCAGTCCGGCGAGGGCGCTTTCGGAGACGTGGGGACCCATGGGAGCCCCCCTTTCGTACGGGGGACGGGACCTTCTCATCGTAGGTCCCGGCACCGTCCCCCGCGCGGGACCGTCTCAGCCCCCGTACGCCCCGCTCGCCGTCAGGCGCAGGGCCGTGTCGATCAGCGGCACGTGACTGAAGGCCTGCGGGAAGTTGCCGACCTGCCGCTGGAGCCGCGGGTCCCACTCCTCGGCGAGCAGCCCCAGGTCGTTGCGGAGCGCGAGCAGCCGCTCGAAGAGCGAGCGTGCCTCGTCCACCCGGCCGATCATCGCCAGGTCGTCGGCCAGCCAGAACGAGCAGGCGAGGAACGCGCCCTCGTCGCCCTCCAGGCCGTCGACGCCTGCCTCGTCGCCGGAGGTCGGGTAGCGGAGCACGAAACCGTCCTCCGTGGACAGCTCGCGCTGGATCGCCTCGATCGTGCCGATGACCCGCTTGTCGTCCGGCGGCAGGAAGCCCATCTGCGGGATCAGCAGCAGCGAGGCGTCCAGCTCCTTGGAGCCGTACGACTGCGTGAAGGTGTTCCGCTCGGGGTCGTAGCCCTTCTCGCAGACGTCCCGGTGGATCTCGTCGCGCAGCTCGTGCCAGCGCTCCAACGGGCCGTCCGCGTCCCCGGACTCGATGAGCTTGATCGTGCGGTCGACGGCCACCCAGGCCATCACCTTGGAGTGGACGAAGTGCCGGCGCGGGCCGCGGACCTCCCAGATGCCCTCGTCGGGCTGGTCCCAGTGCTTCTCCAGGTAGTTGATCAGCTTGATCTGGAGGAGCGAGGCGTAGTCGTTGCGGGACAGGCCCGTCATGTGCGCGAGGTGGAGGGCCTCGGTGACCTCGCCGTAGACGTCCAGCTGGAGCTGGTTGGCGGCACCGTTGCCGACCCGGACGGGGCCGGAGTTCTCGTACCCCGGGAGCCAGTCGAGCTCCGCCTCGCCGAGCTCCCGCTCGCCGGCGATGCCGTACATGATCTGCAGGTTCTCCGGGTCGCCCGCGACGGCGCGGAGCAGCCAGTCCCGCCAGGCGCGGGCCTCCTCGCGGTAGCCGGTGCGCAGCATGGAGGAGAGGGTGATCGCCGCGTCGCGCAGCCAGGTGTAGCGGTAGTCCCAGTTGCGGACGCCGCCGATCTCCTCGGGCAGCGAGGTGGTCGGCGCGGCCACGATGCCGCCGGTGGGCGCGTACGTCAGCGCCTTCAGGGTGATCAGGGAGCGGATCACGGCCTCCCGGTAGGGGCCGTGGTAGGTGCAGTGCTCGACCCACTCGCGCCAGAAGTCGGCGGTCGCCTCCAGGGAGCCCTCGGGGTCCGGAAGCGCGGGCGGTTCCTTGTGGGAGGGCTGCCAGGAGAGCGTGAAGGTGATCCGGTCACCGGGGTTCACGGTGAAGTCGGAGTACGTCGTGAGGTCCTTGCCGTGCGTCTCGGCGTCGGTGTCCAGCCACACCGAGTCGGGCCCGGCGACGGCGACCGTGCGGTCCCCGACCTTGTGGACCCAGGGCACGATCCGGCCGTAGCTGAACCGCATCCGCAGCGAGGAACGCATCCGGACCCGGCCGGAGACGCCCTCCACGATCCGGATCAGCTGCGGGGCGCCGTCGCGCGGCGGCATGAAGTCGGTCACCCGCACCGTGCCGCGCGGCGTGTCCCACTCCGACTCCAGGATCAGCGAGTCGCCGCGGTAGCGGCGCCGGTCGGCCGGCGCCGGCTCGGCGTCGTGGGGAGCGGCGGGACCCACCCGCCAGAATCCGTGTTCCTCGGTGCCGAGCAGCCCGGCGAAGATCGCGTGGGAGTCGAATCGGGGGAGACACAGCCAGTCGACGCTGCCGTCGCGGCAGACCAGGGCGGCGGTCTGCATGTCTCCGATGAGTGCGTAATCCTCGATGCGCCCGGCCACGTGCTTCACTCCAGTCGAACGGCCACGTCCGCCCCGCGGGGCGCTTGCTCAGATGCGCCGGCTGGGTGTCAGCCGGCTCTGCGTATGTCAGCGGTCAAGGGATCTTCGACGAGCTCTCGGGCCGGATGGGGATCCCCCCGGGCGTTCGGCTCTGGGGGAGGGGCGGGGTGACGCCGCTGGCCGGCCGGCTCGGCGGGCAGTGTCCGAGCAGGATACGTCGCACCCCGGTGACCCGGTGATCACGTCGGTAACGGCGTTGCTCCGTTCAGGTGAACGAGTCCGGTTCGCCGGCGGAAGGTCCGCCTGTCGTGCGGGCGGCAAGCATCGGAACGTCTGCCGGAAGATCCGGCGGACGTCCTGTGCGTCGCAGGTGAGAGACAGTGCGCACTCCTCCCTTCTGGCCAGTGGGAGGCCGGCCCCGCCCGCCCGGTGGGGGTGCCTCCGCTGTCCGCGGGAGACGCCTCCCCGAGCCGTCGGGAGACCCTTCCCCCGATCCGCCGGGAGACTCCGCCCGTCCTGGTGTCGCCGTCCGTGAACACCCGACTGCCGCGTGTGGCCGGAAGCGGTCTCCCGATGTCGCTGATACCCTGGTACCCCGTGGACCGGTGGGAAACGGCGACAGCCGAGGACCCCGAAACCGCAGCGACGGCACCCCCCGATTCTTCCGGAGGGGACGCCGGTACGCACCTCCAGAACGCGACCACGGGAGCCCCCTCTTGGCGATGCCGCCCAAAACCACGACGACCAAGCACATCTTCGTCACCGGGGGTGTCGCCTCCAGCCTCGGCAAGGGCCTGACCGCCTCCAGCCTGGGTGCGCTCCTCAAGGCCCGGGGCCTGCGGGTCACGATGCAGAAGCTCGACCCGTACCTGAACGTCGACCCGGGCACGATGAACCCCTTCCAGCACGGCGAGGTGTTCGTCACCAACGACGGCGCCGAGACCGACCTGGACATCGGCCACTACGAGCGCTTCCTCGACGTCGACCTCGACGGCTCGGCCAACGTCACCACCGGCCAGGTCTACTCGCAGGTCATCGCCAAGGAGCGGCGCGGCGAGTACCTCGGTGACACCGTGCAGGTCATCCCGCACATCACCAACGAGATCAAGTCCCGGATCCGCCGCATGGCGACCGACGACGTCGACGTCGTCATCACCGAGGTCGGCGGCACGGTCGGCGACATCGAGTCGCTGCCGTTCCTGGAGACCGTCCGCCAGGTCCGCCACGAGGTCGGCCGCGACAACGTCTTCGTCGTGCACATCTCGCTGCTGCCCTACATCGGCCCCTCCGGCGAGCTGAAGACCAAGCCGACCCAGCACTCCGTCGCCGCGCTCCGCAACATCGGCATCCAGCCCGACGCGATCGTGCTGCGCGCCGACCGTGAGGTCCCCACCTCCATCAAGCGCAAGATCTCGCTGATGTGCGACGTCGACGAGGCCGCGGTCGTCGCCGCGATCGACGCCAAGTCGATCTACGACATCCCCAAGGTGCTCCACACCGAGGGCCTGGACGCCTATGTCGTCCGCAAGCTCGACCTGCCCTTCCGCGACGTGGACTGGTCGACCTGGGACGACCTGCTCGACCGCGTCCACAACCCCGACCACGAGGTCACCGTCGCGCTCGTCGGCAAGTACATCGACCTGCCCGACGCGTACCTCTCGGTCACCGAGGCCATGCGCGCCGGCGGCTTCGCGAACAAGGCCCGCGTCAAGGTCAAGTGGGTCACGTCCGACGACTGCAAGACCCCGGCCGACGCCAAGAAGCAGCTCGGCGACGTCGACGCGATCCTCATCCCCGGCGGCTTCGGCGACCGCGGCGTGAGCGGCAAGGTCGGCGCGATCCAGTACGCCCGCGAGAACAAGGTGCCGCTGCTCGGCATCTGCCTCGGTCTGCAGTGCATCGTCATCGAGGCGGCCCGGAACCTGGCCGACATCCCCGAGGCCAACTCCACCGAGTTCGACCCGGCGACCGCGCACCCCGTCGTCTCGACGATGGAGGAGCAGCTCGCGTACGTCGAGGGCGCCGGCGACCTGGGCGGAACGATGCGTCTCGGCCTGTACCCGGCGAAGCTCGCCGAGGGCTCGATCGTCCGTGAGGTCTACGACGACCAGCCGTACGTCGACGAGCGCCACCGGCACCGCTACGAGGTCAACAACGCCTACCGCGCGGAGCTGGAGAAGAAGGCCGGTCTGGTCTTCTCCGGCACCTCCCCGGACAACAAGCTCGTCGAGTACGTCGAGTACCCGCGCGAGGTCCACCCCTACCTGGTCGCCACGCAGGCGCACCCGGAGCTGCGGTCGCGTCCGACGCGTCCGCACCCGCTCTTCGCCGGTCTCGTGAAGGCGGCCGTCGAGCGCAAGACGGGCAAGCCTGCCAAGTAGTCCTCGCGCGTTAACGTTGCCGGGGTACGGGTCCTGACGGATCCGTACCCCGGTTTTCGTGTGTGGGAGGACGCAGATGGAGTTGCAGGACACCCCGGAGGAGTGGCGGGTCGTCGCGACGACGACCCCGTTCCAGGGAAACAAGACGAGTGTCCGCACGGACGACGTGGTCATGCCGGACGGCACGGTCGCGCGCCGGGACTACCAGGTCCACCCCGGCTCGGTGGCCGTCCTGGCCCTCGACGACCAGGACCGGGTCCTGCTGCTCAAGCAGTACCGGCACCCGGTGCGGCAGAAGCTCTGGGAGATCCCGGCGGGACTCCTCGACGTGCCCGGCGAGAACCCGCTGCACGCCGCGCAGCGCGAGCTGTACGAGGAGGCGCACGTCAAGGCCGAGGACTGGCGGGTCCTGACCGACGTCTACACGACTCCGGGCGGCTGCGACGAGGCCGTACGGATCTTCCTCGCGCGCGGGCTCTCCGAGGCGGAGGGGGAGCGGTACGAGGTCTCCGAGGAGGAGGCGGACATGGAGCTGGCCCGGGTGCCGCTCGGGGAGCTGGTGCGGGGGGTCCTGGCGGGCGAGCTGCACAACAACTGCCTGGTGGTGGGGGTGCTGTCGCTGGCGGCGGCGCGGGCGGGCGGGGGTGTGGGGGAGCTGCGGGCGGCGGATGCGGAGTGGCCGGCGCGGCCGTTCGAGGCGTAGGGGAGCGGCGTCGGGTTGGTGGGGGGCGCGGCTGTCGCGACCTCTGCCAGCCGGGCCTGCAGTCTTCGTTCCGCTGCGGGCGGCGCCTGTCTTCGCGCGTCCCGCTGCCCCGCCGCCCACCCCCGTTGTGGGCATCTGTTCCGCTGGGGCGGAACGGGTGGGCACAACGGACGGCGCCCCTTGCCGGGCCCAGGCTTCCGCGCCTGAACCCGCACCACAGGTGCGGTGCACAGTCGGGTGCGGGTCAGGACACAAGGGGCGGAGGCGCCGCCAGAGGGCGCCGTCCCGTGTGCCCACCCGTCCCGCCCTGGGGGTCCCCCCGGACGGAGTCTGGGGGAGGGACGATTGCCCACACGGGGGGTGGGCGGGTGGAGGCGGCGTGGGCGCGGCCCGCACGGGGGTGGTGGGTGACGCGGGGGGTGTCCACGCGGGGTGGTGGCGGCTCGTTGGGGTGGGGTGTGCGGTGTGACGATCCGCTGATCCGATCGGGGGACGTGTTCGTCGTGCTCCGCCAGGTCCGGTGTGTGCCCTGAACTACGCTCGGGATCGCCCGTGCGGAGCCCCCCGCGGGATCGGCTCGTGCGCAGGTGGACGGGAGCGTGGCCCGTGACGGATCAGGCGGTGGCGGCGGCCGGCAGCCGGCAGTTCTTCGGCCGGCAGCGGGAGTTGAAAGCCCTGCGCGCCGACATCGAGCGGACCGGCCTCGACACCCTGACCGGCCGCAAGGCACCCCGCGCCCGCGTCCTCCTGGTCGCCGGCAAGCCCGGCTCCGGACGGACCGCGCTCGCCGAGGAACTCGCCGCAGGACTCTCCGACCAGTACCCCGACGGGATCTTCCGCGCCCGGCTCACCGAGCCCGGCGGCGACCCCGTCCCCACCGCCCGCGTCGCCCAGGAACTCCTCGCGGTGCTCGGGGTCCCCGAGCCCCCCGGCGCCGCCGAGGACGAGCTGACCGAGCTGGTCCGCACGGCGCTCGGGGAGCGCCGTGCCGTCCTCGTCCTGGACGACGCCGTCGACGCCGAGCAGGCCGATCCGCTCATCCCCGACAACCCCGACTCCCTGGTGATCGGCGTCGCCCGCGGACCGCTCACCGGCATTCCCGACGTACGGCCCTGCACCCTCGGCGGGCTCGACCCCAAGTCGGCCATCGAGCTGCTCACCGCCTTCACCGGCTCCGTACGCATCACCGTCGATCCGCAGGCCGCCGAGACGCTCGTCGAGGAGTGCGGCGGGCTGCCCGCCGCGGTCGTCCTCGCCGGCGGCTGGCTCTCCACCCGGCCCAAGGCCTCCGTCGCCGACCTCGCGAAGCGGTTGCGCGCGCTCAGCGGCGACCCGCTGACCCGCACCTTCGCGCTCGCCCACGAGGCGCTGCCCGCGACCGCCGCCCGGATACTGCGATACCTCTCCCTCGCCCCCCTCGGCCGGGCCGACGCCCACACGGCCTCCGCCCTGGCCGGCTGCTCGGTCTCGGCGGCCGCGACCACCCTCGCCGACTTCGCCGCCCTGGGGCTCCTCGAAGACGGTGAGGACGGGCAGTACGAGGTCCCCGGCCATCTCGTCCCCCTCCTTCGCGCCCAGCTGGAGGAGCGCGACCGGCCCGCCGAGGTGCAGCTCGCCCGGGCCCGGATGCTGGAGCGGACCGTACGGCTCCTCCAGTCCTGCCGTGCGGTCACCGAACCCGAGGGCTCGCCGGCCCGCCGGAAACTGGCCGGTCTGCCGCGCGCCCTGCGTTTCCCCCACGCCGCCGCGGGGGCCGACTGGCTGCGCTCCCGGCAGTCCTTCCTGCTGGCCTCCGCCCGGCTCGCCGTCGCCGACGGGGAGCTCGACACCCTCGCCCGCCGGCTGGTCGCCTCCCTGGTCAGGGCGCTCGCCGCGCACCGGGGCGCCGAAGCCGCCGCGCCCCAGCTGTACGGGCTCCACCAGCTGGTCCTGGACGTGGCCGAGCGGCGCGGGCTGCACCGGGAGCGGGCCGCGGCCCTGCTCAACCTGGCCGACCTCGACGCCCGCACCGGCAGGACGAAGGACGCTCTGCTGCGATATCGGTCGGCATTGGATGCCGGACGCGCAGCAAATGACCCGTACGCGACCGGTCGCGCAATGGAATCCGTAGGTGGCTCGTATCAGGAGCTGGGGGACTGGCAGCGGGCCGGCGACTGGTACGGGCGGGCGCTCGCCCAGCGCCTCGCCCGGGACGAGCGAGCGGATCAGGCCAGGCTGTACGCCCGCCTCGGTGCCGTACAGACATACGCGGGGCGGTACGGCGAGGCCCTGCGGAACTGGCGGGCGGCCGCCGCGGGCTACCGGCGGCTCGACGATCTCCCGGGCCACGCACGGGCGTTGAGCGAGGCCGCCCGGGTCCAGGAGTACGCGGGACGGCCCGAGGAATCCCTCCGGACCTGCGAGGAGGCCGTCGAGTGGGCCCGGCGCGCCCAGGACACCCGGCTCCAGGCCGCGCTCCAGCTGCGGCTCGCCGACACGCTCGACCGGCTCGGCGACCCGGCCCCGGGGGGGGGGGGGGCCCGCGCCCGCGCCCGCGCCCGGCGCCGAGATTCGGCTGGGCTG
>NZ_JBHTSA010000143.1:0-19457 GCF_042795405.1 Streptomyces sp. NPDC056480
GGCCCTCTTCCGTGGACGGAGGCTCCGGGTACGGAGGGCCCGTGCGGCCTTCGGATGCGGAGGACCCGTGCGGGGCTCGGGGCACGGACGACCCGCGCGGGGTTCGGGTACGGGCGCCCGCGCGGGGTTCGGGTTCGAGCGCCCGCGCGGGGTTCCGGGTGGTGAGGGCTACTGCCCGGGGTTCCGGGTGGTGAGGGCTACTGCGGGTTCGGGCCCGTGGCCACCGGGCGGGCGGGGTCGGCGGACCACTGCGACCACGAGCCCGCGTAGAGCGCGGCGGGGATGCCCGCGATCTCCAGGGCGAGGACCTCGTGCGCACCGGAGACGCCCGAGCCGCAGTAGACCGCGACCGGGGTCCCCTCGGCGGCGCCGAGCGAGGTGAAACGGTCCCGCAGGGTGTCGGCGCCCAGGAAGCGCCCCTCCGCGTCCACGTTCTCCGTCGTCGGGGCCGAGACGGCGCCCGGGATGTGCCCGCCCACCCGGTCGATCGGCTCCACGTCCCCGCGGTAGCGCTCGGCGGCCCGCGCGTCCAGGAGCAGCCCCGAGCGGGCGAGCGCCGCCGCCCCGTCGGCGTCGAGCAGCCCGAGCGCGCCCGGCTCCGGCCGGAAGTCGCCCGGCTCCGGCGCGGGCACCTTCTCCGTGAGCTCCCCCGTCCAGGCCGCGAGACCGCCGTCCAGGACCCGGACGTCCGGGTGACCGGCCCAGCGGAGCAGCCACCAGGCACGGGCCGCGGCCCAGCCGAGGCCGCCGTCGTAGACGACGACCGGGGTGTCCGCGGAGACACCCGCCCGGCGCATCGCGGCCCCGAAGGCCTCCGGGTCGGGCAGCGGGTGGCGGCCGCCGTCGCCGGGCGGACCGGCCAGTTCCGTGTCCAGGTCGACGTAGACCGCGCCAGGGAGGTGTCCCGCCTCGTACGCCGGGCGTCCGGGCGGGCCGCCCAGCGTCCAGCGGACGTCCAGGAGAACCGGCGGCCGGGCCCCGGCCGACTCGCTCAGCAGTTCGCTTACGACGATGATGGGGTTCATGGGTGCCATCCTCGCGCAGCCGCACGGCCTCGGGGGACGGACCCGGCGTCCTCCCCGCGTCGTCGCAGCGGGTTCGCGCCACTCTTTGGTGCGACCGGGGCGCGCCACGGCCCCGTCGGTGACACCATCGGACGGGGACACGGGCACGACGATGGTCCGAGGAGAGAGTCACGATGACCGAGGCGACTCGGCGCACACCCGGCACACCCTGCTGGGTGAGCTTGATGGTGCACGGGCTTGACGCCACGCAGGAGTTCTACCACGCACTCTTCGACTGGGAGTTCGAACCCGGTCCGCAGCATCTCGGCCCGTACGTGCGCGCGCTGCTCGACGGCAAGGAGGTGGCGGGGATCGGCCAGCTGCCGCCCGACCGGCATCTGCCGATCGCCTGGACCCCGTATCTGGCCACCGCCGACGCCGACGAGACCGCCGAGAGCATCCGCTGCTGCGGCGGCACCGTGGCCGTGGGCCCGCTGGACGCGGGCGAGGCGGGCCGGATGGCGGTCTGCTCCGACCCGGTGGGCGCGGTCTTCGGTGTCTGGCAGGCGGAGGCGCACCACGGCACGGCGACGGCGGGACCGCCCGGGACCCCCGTGTGGAACGAGCTCCTCACCTACGAGACGTCCTCGGTCGGCAAGTTCTACCGGACGGTCTTCGGCTTCGAGGTGGAGCCGGTCGTGTCCGCCGACCACGACTACGCCACGCTCCTGGTGGACGGACTCCCGGTGGCCTCGCTGCACGGCGTCGGCAACGCGCTGCCCCGGGACCGGGGCCCGCACTGGATGACGTACTTCGAGGTCGCCGACACGGACGCGGCCGCGCGGCTCGTCCTGCGGCTCGGCGGTCATGTGCTGCGGCCGCCGCGCGATGCCACGGCGGGGCGGTCGGCCCTGGTGACGGATCCCGAGGGCGCGGTCTTCACTCTCGTCAGGTCCCCCGAGGTCTGACCCGGGGAGGCCGCCGCCCGCAGGGGTGACGCGGCGGCCCCGCGGGCGGACCTGGCCGGAGACCAGCCCCGTCGGGCGGGACCGGACCGGCCGGATCAGCCACGTCGGGCCGAACCGGGCCGGCCGGATCAGCCACGTCGGGTGGAACCGGGCCCGCCGGAGATCAGCCCCGTCGGGACCGTACGAGACTCCGGCGGAGCCGCGCCTGCACGCCGCCGCCCCGCGCCGGCGTCTCCGTGCCGCCCGGCAGACCGAGCTGGGTCAGCCGTTCGCCGTCGAAGTGGTGCGCGACGTCCGGGTCCGCGTGGTGCTCGGCCAGGAAGCGGGTGGCCTCCTCGCGCATCCCCGGGTGGCTCTTGTGCCGCATGCAGTAGCCGACGGCGCGGACGAGCGGGGTGAGCGAGTCCGGCGCCGCTCCGGGGACCGTCGGCTCCTCGTGCTGCTCCAGGTCCGCGACCAGGTGGTCGACGACGGTGAGCGGGATCCGGTTGCTGTTCTCGAAGGGCGTGAGCCGTTCGAGGACCTCGGCCGTGCCCACGCGCGCGACGGGGACGTCGTAGTAGACGGCGGCGGTGAACATCGCGGTCGAGAAGCAGCCGACGACGAGCCGGAGCCCGCACCGCTCGTAGAAGGTCTCGGCGAGCAGCGGTCCGTCGAGGACGGTCAGCCGTACGCCGGACCGCTCCGCCTCCTCCTGGAGCGCCGCGGAGTAGCCGGCGGGCGCGGACGGGTGCGGCTTGAAGACCACCGAGCGGTGTCCGGCGGCCGTGACGCCGCGGAGCATCCGTACGTGCAGCTCTTCCTCCTCCTCGGCGGTGAGGAGGTTGAGGGCGGCGAGGTACTGGCCGAGCATCAGGGCCGTGGGCTCGGCGGCGGCCGCCCGGACGATCTCGGGGTCGTCGGCCGCCTCCTCGGCGATCTCGGCGAGGACCGCGCGGAACGCGTCGTCGGGGACGAGCTCCGGTTCCACGCCGTACTCGCTCAGGAGGAGGGGGCGCAGGCCCGGCACCAGGTCGAGGTGGAGGACCCGCCGGATGCGGCAGGCGATGGACTGCGCGAGGTCGTTGCGGGTCGGGCCGTAGCTCATGAGGCCGTCCGCGTAGACGTGGAGGGCGCTCTCGGGGAAGCAGCCGGCCAGTGCCTTGGCGGGATTGACCTGGATGGATTCGACGATCAGCTCCACCGGGGCGGTGCCGAGGTCCCACGCGGTGCGCATCACGCGCTGCCAGAGCGGTGCGTCCTCGGGGCGGGGGGCCCACGCGGCGGGGTGGTACGGGTGGATCGTCTCGTTCCAGTCGAGGACGCCGTCGAAGCGGGCGGCGATCCGCCCGTAGCCGGTCATCGTCTCCATGCGCAGCGCGGTCTCCGGGATCTCGGCGTTGCGCGAGATCAGCAGGAGCCGGCGGTGGTCCTCGCGGGGGCCGAACTGGCCGGCGTCCAGCGAGGCCGCGAGGGTGGCGGCGCCGTACAGGGTGGACACCTGGAAGATCTGGACCGGACGGCCGTCGGTGGCCGGGTCGGGCGCCGGTGCCTGCTCGGCGGCGGGGGCGGAGGCCATGGGTCAGGCGGTCCTTACGGTGTCGCGCAGGCTCCGGAGGAGGGTGCTGCGGGGGGTGTCCATGGTGGAGAGGGTCTCTTCGAGGACCTGCTGCGGCATGCGGTGCAGCGCGTCGCGCACGTCGACGCGGAGCCGCTCCGCGACGGCGGGCTCGTACTTGCCGACCTTGCCCATGTGGAAGGCGATCATCGCGCAGTAGGTGCGGACCGCCTTCGGGAGGAAGCGGTCCGCCTCCGCGTCCCGGGAGACGTCGGCGAGCAGGGTGTCGTACGAAGGGATGAAGTCCAGCTGCCGGTTGTCGGTGATCTGGGTGAGCGAGGTGGTGACGCCCCGGCGGTAGAAGACACCGTGCAGGGAAAGGGCCGCGAAGGTGCGTGCCTTGAGGTGGAGGCGCCAGACCCAGAGGCGGTCCTCGGCCGTTCTCAGCGACGTCTCGAAACGGGATTCGCCGTTCTGGAAGAGTCGCGAACTGTAGATTCCGAAGGGGACGAAGGGATAGTCCACCATCGTCACCATGCTGGCGGGCGAGATTCCGTCACGGGGGTCCATCACGGTGTCGCGGCGCTTGGCGGGGGCATAGCGGATGTTCCGCTTGCGGCCCTCCGAGAGGACGTGGTCGGTACGGGCGAAATCGCAGTCCAGGCGCTCGATTCCGGTCACCATGGCCTTCAGATGGCCGGGCGCGTACCAGTCGTCGCCGTCGAGGAAGGTGATGTGGTCCCCGCGCGCGGCGTCGATTCCCGTGTTGCGCGCCTGGGCGACGCCGCTGTTCGTCTCGTGCCGGATGACGGTGGCGTTCGGGAGCCGGTCGCGCCAGCGGTCGAGGATTTCCGGGGTGTCGTCCGTCGAGCAGTCGTCGATCAGCAGGAACTCGAATTCCGGATCCGCGTTGTTCGCGAGACTGCGCAGGGTGTCGGGCGCATAGGCCCCGACATTGTGGAACGGTACGACGACGGACAGTTTCGGCACTCGGAATCCCCATACTGAATCGAACAATTAAACGCCGCTACGGCGGGTACGGTAACGCTGCACTTTTCCGGGCGAACGATCCGCGTGTGCACTCCGGGTGAACTCTTGGCATCCCCCGTGGAAAGTCCGTGCGGAAGCGGCCTCACGCGCCGGCGGGTCCTTCGGCCGGCCGGTCCGCCCGCCGCCCGGCCCCGCGCCCGGCCCGTCGGTGCAGGACCCCCGTCGTGATCAGGGCGAGGAGGGCCGTCAGGCCGACGGCACCGCCGAGCTTGAGGCCCGGGGGGCGGAAGGAGCAGGTGACCGTGGTCGCCCGGCCGTCGAGCGGGACCGCGACGAGACCCCGGTACGCGCGCGCGGGGCGCGGCTCCGCGTCACCGGCGGCGCAGCGCCAGCCGGAGATGCGGGGCGCGGCGAGCACCGCGGTCCCGGTGCTGCCCGGCGGCAGTTCGGCCGTGACGGTGTGTCCGGTGGCGCGCACCTCGGTGGCCCCGGTGGCGGTCAGCTGCCGCACGGCGGAGTCGAGCCGGGCCTGGACGAGGCAGCCGACCGGCTGACGGGGCAGCCGGATCGTGCGCTCGGGGCTCAGCTCGATCCGCACCTCGCCGGACCCGGGCACCGTGCCGAGGGCGCGCATGGGGGCCCGGACGGCGGGCGGCTTGCCCTCGAAGTCCACGCGCGGTTCCCCCGCGAGGGTCGCGCCGCCGCGGTACTCGGGGGCCCAGAACCAGGCCTGGGAGCCCGCCGGGCAGCGGGCGCTGACGGTCCGTCCGTCACGGGTGACGGCCGGCAGCTCGTACACGTCGGTGCCGAGGAGCCGCTCCTGCTCGGCGAAGGCGGAGTCCCCGGGATGGGTGGCCGGCCGCTTCGCCGGACGCACGGTGACCAGCGGGGGTACGGGCGTGGTGGCGACGGACACCGTCGCCCGGGGCAGCGCGTCCTGGCGTACCGGTGCGGCGGGCACCGAGCGGACCCGGGTGCCGATGGAGAACAGGGCGTCGGTCACCGGGTTGTCGAGGGTGACCGGGTGGCGGCCCTTCGCGTAGTAGCCGAAGCCCAGGGAGGCGAGGGTGCGGGAGGTGACCTCGGAGGTGAGGCTGCTGTAGTAGTCGGCCCCCTGTCCGCCGACGATCAGGACGTCGTTGCCGCCGGGGACCTCTCCGGGTTCCGTGCGGTACTTCGGCCAGGCGTCCGCGCGGGCCACCTCGTCGGCGACGGCGTCGTGCCAGGGGCCGAGCCGGGGCGACCAGGAGACCTTGTCGCGCTGCTGCTCCTCGATCCGCTTCCCGGTGACGGCCGCCTCGCCGGCCTGCGCGGCGACGAGGAGGAAGACGGCGAGCACGGGCAGGAGGCGCGCGGCCGTCAGGGCGCGCGCGGGAGCGCCGGATGCGGGTGGGTCGCCGGCCGTCGTCCTGCGGCGGTGCAGGAGGGCCACCAGGGCGGCGGCGAGCACGAGGGCCGCGGCCACGCCGAAGGCCGGGTAGGTCCAGCGGTCGATGTCGACGCTGTCGCGGGCCGCCCACGCCAGGAGCCCGAGCAGGGCGCCGCCCGCGAGGAGCGCGGTCGGGCGCGGCACGCCCCGGGCGGCCGAGAACCAGCCGGCGACGATCAGCAGCCCGCACAGGACGAAGGTCTGCCGGTACGGGCCGCCGTTGGGCGAGGCGCCCGCGTGCCAGAGCAGATGGGTCGGCTCCCACTGGAGGGAGAGCGTCACCAGGACGACCGCGGCCGACCAGCCGGCCCGGACGCGCGGGGCGACGGCCCCGTTGAAGGGCAGGGTGAGGGCGAGCGCGAGTGCGGGCGTGCCGATGAAGAGGGCGGGGCTCGCGAGGCTCGCGGTGGCCGGCAGGAACCTGGCGAGGACCTCCACCCATGCGGCGGGCGCGAAGGTGGACTCGGGGGTGGGGTCGGCGACCTTGGTGCCGAGGAAGACGACCACGACGAGCGGTGCGGCGAGGCCGATGCCGATGAGGACGCCCCGCGCGGCACGCAGCGCCCCCACGAGACGCTGGCGTGCGCCGGCCGTCTCCTCGGCGGTGAGGAGCCGTACGAGCAGGACGACGGCGGCTCCGATGGTCGCCATGTACGCCGTGTAGAAGTTGGCGGTCCAGGCCAGCGCGACGACGACGGGGCCGAGGACGGGACGGCGCCCGGTGCGGGCCCACTCGCCGACGAGGCAGAGCAGGGGGAAGGCGACGAGTCCGTCGAGCCACATCGGGACGGTGGCGCCGAAGTTGAAGGTCCAGCCCGAGAGGGCGTACGCGCTGCCGAGCACGGCGGCGACCGGCCAGGGACCGGGTCGCATCCGCAGGAGCAGCAGCGCCATCGCCGCGCCGGCCGCGGTGATCTTGACGACGGTGACGACGTACAGGGCGAGTTCGACGCGGTCCGCCGGGAAGAGCACGACGAGCAGGTCGAAGGGGCTGCTCAGATAGGTGCCGATGTCGCCGAGGAAGCCGGCTCCGAAGCCGGAGTTCCAGTTGAGGAAGGCGTCTCCGTGGGTCTCGCCGAGGAGGAACGAGCGCCAGTACGCGTGGAACGGCAGGTACTGCTGGCCCAGGTCGACGATGTTCCTGGTCACCGGGCCGAAGGGGTAGCTGCGCGAGAGCCGGGTGGCGAGGGCGAGCAGGACGGCGGTGAGCAGGGCGGCCGAGAGCGGACCGGCGACGGCCGGGGAGCGCAGCCGGCGCCGCGGGGAGCCGGTCGAGGGCTTCGGGCCGCCCGTCCCCTCCTCGCCGTCGACCTCGTCGAGCACGGTCTCGGCGGCGGGGGGCACACGTCCTCCAGGGGGTGTACGGAACAGGGGGCCCGGGTGATCCGTCACGGGCCGACCGCCATTACCGCCGAGTCGGGCGACCCGAAACCGATCATCAGGCGGTGTTTCGGCACACCTCGGGTGAACTCCCGGTGTCACGGGGTCTGGCGGGGTGGGGGCGGGACGGCCCGGGGCCGCCCCGGGGCCGACGCGGGGCCGCCCCGGGGCCGACGCGGGGCCGACGCGGGGCCGCCCCGGGTGCCGCCGGACGGGGCGGCCCCCCTTGCCGACCGGGGAGGACCGGTTACGCGACGAGCTCGTCGACCGTGCGGGCCACCGTGCCGAAGAGGTCGGTGACCGTCGTCAGGCTCGCGGTCCGGAGCGCCTCCGCCGCCGTGACGGTGCCGTCGGGGGCGGCGAGGGAACGGGTCGCGGTGGCCTCGGCGACCACGGTCGGGCGGTAGCCGAGGTTGAAGGCGCCCTGCGCGGTGAAGAGGACGCACATGTGCGTCATGAACCCGGCGATGACCAGGTCACCGGTGACGCCGAGGTCCTTCAGGGTCGCTTCGAGGTCGGTGGCGTGGAAGGCGTTGGGGAACTGCTTGACGACGACCTTCTCGCCCTCGATCGGGGCGACCTCGTCGCTGATCGCGCCGATCTCGGCCCGGATGTCGTAAGGAGTGCCCTCGCCACCGTCGTTGACGACGTGCACGACGGGCGCCCCCGCGGCGCGGGCGGCGGCGAGCAGGCGCGCGCCGGCGGCCACGGCCTTCTCGGCCTCGTCGAGCCGCATGACGCCGGTGCGGTAGGTGTTCTGGAAGTCGATCATGATCAGCGCCGACTCGCCCAGGCGGGGCAGGTCCTGGGGCAGGCCGATCACATCACGGAGGGTGGCGGAGGCGGTCATGGCGGTTCCTTTCGTCAGGGATGCGGAGGGAAGGCTGCGGGAGGAAGGCTGCGGAGGGCGGCGTGCGGAGGGAAGGGTGCGGAGGGAGGGATCGGGTTCAGGAGAGGTTCTTCGGGGTGCCGTCCGGCGCGAGGTCGACGAGGGCGCCCTCGATCCCCTGGTCCTCGAACGCCTTCACGAGGGACCGCATGTCCTCGGAGTAGATGTTCCAGCTGTCGGTGTGCACCGGAACGACCTTGCGCGGGGCGAGGTTCTTGGCCACGAGGGCGGCGTTCGCCGAGGTCAGCGTCAGTGGCGCGTTGTCGAGGATCGCGGGGGTGCGGGCGGCGCCGGCGAAGAGGACGACGGTGTCGACGGGGCCGATGTCCTTCTCGACCCGGTCGCCGACCTCCTCGGCGACCGCGACCGAGGCGTTGTCGCCGGTGACGTAGGTGGTGGGGACGCCCTTGCCGCTGAGCACGAAGCCGGTGACCTCGCCGTCCGCGCCGCGGTCCACGCCGTCGGGGCCGTGCAGGGCGGGCACGGCGGTGACCTTGACGGTGCCGCCCGCGGTCTTCAGCTCCTGGGACTCCCAGCTCTTCAGGGCGGTGACGTGGTCTCCGAGACGCTTCCGCGCGCCGGGGGTGGAGAGCACGACGGGCACGTCGTCGAGCAGGGCGCGGCCCGAGTTGTCGAGGTTGTCGTCGTGCTGGTCGTGCGAGAGCAGGACGGCGTCGATCGTGCCGAGCTTGTCGATGCCGAAGGCGGGTGCCCGGAGCTTCTCCAGGCCGCTCTCGTACTTCTTCGGGGCGTCGAAGGTCGGGTCGAGCAGGAGGCGCAGGCCGCCGATCTCCAGGATCGTCGTCGGCCCGCCGACGTGCGTGGCGGTGAACGGCCGCGCGGGGTCGGCGGCGTCCTCGTCGCCGCCACCGCAGGCGGCGAGGAGGGTCGCGCCGACGGCGGCCGCCACGGCCCCTGCGGCGGCGCGGCGGAACGTCGAACGGTTCATGGGGGAACACCAGCTCTCTCGTTGCGAACGGCGGACGGCCCGGAGGCGGCGCCCGCCCCCCGAGATGTTTTCAACGCTAACACAGCTTGTAAGCATCGATTACGAGGAACTGTTAGCGCTGTTATCGTGAGAGGCATGTCGACCGCACGCGCGCGCATCCTGGACGCCACCGAGGAACTCCTCGCCACCAAGGACGCGCTGGCGATCTCGACCCGTGCCATCTGCGACCGGGCGAAGGTCGGCATGCCCGAGATCTACCGGCAGTTCGGCGACAAGCAGGGCCTGCTCACGGCGGTCGCCGACATCGGCTTCGAGCGCTTCCTGGCCGAGAAGCGCAAGAACCCGCTCACCGACGATCCGGTGGCGGACCTGCGGACGGCCTGGGACAGCCATGTCGCCTTCGCGCTGCGCAACCCGCACCTGTACCGGCTGATGTTCACGCCGACCGGCGACTCCAGGCCGGGGGCCATCAAGGAGGCGCAGGCGATCCTCCTGAAGGCGGTGGAGCGCTGCCGGGACGCGGGGCGGCTCCGGACGACCCCGGAGCTCGCGGGGCGTTCGATCCTCTCCGCCAACGTGGGCGTGTGCATGATGGCGCTGTCGTTCCCCGACCTGTTCGGGGACTCCGACACGTCTCCGGCGGTACGGGACGCGGTGATCGGGAAGGTCACCGGCGACGAGCGCGAGGACAGCCGGATCGGCACGGCGACCGTCCTCGCCCAGGCCCTGGTCGGCACCCTCACGGGAACGGCCGCCCCGAGCGGCGCCGCCCTCGACCGGCTGGCCGAGGCACTGCTTCCGCAGGTCCCGCCCTCGGCGACGTAGGCGACGATCCCGCAGGTCCCGCCCTCGGCGACGTAACCGCCGGTCAACTGCCGCCGCAAAGTTCCGGCCATGGCTCTCCACCGGCCTACGCTCGCAACTCCCATACCAGGAGGAGGAGTACGCCATGGAGAACCCGACTCGAAAGGTGGCCGCGGCCGGTGCCGCCGCACTGCTGGCCGCGGGACTCGTCGTCACCGGTGCCGGTGCGGCGAGCGCGTCGGAGACCGGCCCGGCCGAGCGCATCACCTCGACCGCCCAGCTCAAGGACAGCATCCGGCTCGCCGTCGCCCAGGAGGAACAGGCCGGGGAGCAGGCCGGGGAGCAGGGGCTGAGCCAGAGCGTCGGCGGCCGGGTGACGAAGGTCGCCGGCACCCAGTCCGGCACCTGCTGAGGCCGAGGTGACCACCGTGGGCGAGGACAGCTCCTCGCAGACCTGGTGCCCCAGCGGAGAGGCGCACGCGCCGGAGTCCGTCGTCGTGGGCGTACGGTCCGGGCAGGACGGGCGCGTGGTGTACCTGGCCGATCCCGTACCGGCGGCCGAGGTGCTCGGCGAGGTGCCGGAGGGCGTCGAGCCGCGACGCGTGCTGCGGTTCGCGTCGCACTGTGTCAGCGACTGCGTCAACCGCAGGGGCGGCGACTGCACGCTCGTCGAGCGGGTGCTCTCCCGTCCCGCCGCGCAGGAGGACGGTCCCGTCCCGCGGTGTCACCTCAGGGCGCGGTGCCAGTGGTGGAAGCAGGCCGGGGTCGCCGCGTGCGCGCGGTGCCCCGCGGTCTCGACCCGCCATCACGCCGGCGACGAGCTGGCCGAGCTGGTGGCCGATCCGGCCACGACGCAGGAGCAGCTCGACGAGTGGATCGCGGTGGCCGGCTGAACTCCGTTCGTCCGGTTCACCGGTGGTCGGGTGATACGCGGAAGGTCCCCGGACGATCTGTCCGGGGACCTTCCGCGTGTGTCGGGGCGAGGCCGTTCACTCGCGGCTCGGCGGGTCTCCCCTGATGTCCCGCTCCGACAGGCGGTTCACCCGGGGCGACGGCGTGGTCAGTTCGCCGTGGACGGCCACCGCCGCCGCGTAACCGCGGTCGACGGGGATGTCGAGCAGGGTCCAGCCCGCGGGTGGCAGCGTTCCGTCGGGGCTGCCCGAGCCCACGTAGTCGGCCGCGGGGTCACGGCCGAGACCGGTGCCGAGCCCCTTGAGGTAGGCCTCCTTGCGGGTCCACAGCCGGGCCAGCGCCCTGGGGCGGCGCGGGGGTGGCAGGGCCTCGATCTCGCGCTGCTCGGCGGGGTGCAGCATGGCGGCGAGTTCGGCGGCGCCGCCCGGGTCGGCGACCAGGTCGACGTCCACGCCGATGGGCGCCACCGCCGTCCCCACGAGGACGAGGTCCCCGCGGTGGGAGAGCGAGAAGTGCAGCCCGCGCGAGGCGCCGAGGACGGTCGGCCGCCCGTGGGGGCCGCCGCAGCAGGGGCAGGTCTCCCGGCCGTACCGGATGTCCTGCGGAAGCGTGTCGAGGTACGTGCCGAGCAGCCGGCGCAGTGCCAGATGGGCGGCGGTGAAGCGGACCCGGTCCTCCGCGTGCGCCAGACCGGCGGCGCGCTGCCGCTCGGTGGCGTCCAGGACACCGGCGTCGAGGCCGGTGCCCCGGGCGTCGGAGACCCTGAGCAGCCACAGGTCCAGGGAACCTGGTCGTGGCAGGGCACGCGGCGGTGGCAGGGGGGCGAGCAGCAGGGTGCCGCTCGCGGAACTCCAGGGACCGCTTCTGGGATCACTCACGGGACCCCTCCTGTTCGGTGACGGATGCGCGGACGCGGGTGGCCGTCGGGACGGATCAGCCTTGTTCGGGAACGGCGTACCGGAGGGCCCGCCGATCGGCCCGACCGGGTGAATCCGCCGGCTCTGGCGCATCTCCCGGCTCGGTGGGCTCGGCGGGCGGTCGGGGGCGTGACGGGACGGGTGGTCGAGCCGTAGACGAGACGGGTGGTCGAGCCGTCGACGAGACGGGTGCCGGGGCGGGTGAGGGTGCGGGTGGTGGCGCGGGTGGTTGTGCCGGCGGTTCCGTGGGCAGGTCGCGGCGGGCCCGCAGGGGGCCGGCGAGCAGCAGTGCGGAGCTGACCGCGAGGCCGGCGGTGAGCAGCCACAGCGCGGGCCGCAGTCCGAGCACACCGCCCAGCACCCCGCCGATCAGCGAACCGATCGGAATGGCACCGAAGTTGGCGACGGAGACGCTCGCGGTGACCCGGCCGAGCAGCTGCGGCGGGCAGTACTGCTGGCGGAACGCGCCCTGGATGACGTTGGCGGACACGACGCCCAGGGCGAGCATGGCGCCGCCGACGGGCAACAGCACGACCCGCCAGCCCGGTTCGGCCAGCGGGATGAGCAGCCCGAACGGGGCCGTGGCGAACTTGCAGAGCAGCATGCCGCGGGCGGTGCCGAAGCGGCGTGCCACGGGGGTGGCGACGACGGCGCCGAGCAGTCCGCCCACGCTGCTGCCGGCCAGCAGCCAGCCCACCATGGCCTCGCCGACGTGGAGTTCCCGCACGAGGAACACGGTGAGGATGGCCTGGTAGCCGGTGAGCAGCAGGTTGGTGACGGTGCCGTACGTGGTCAGGACGCGCAGGTACGGGTCGCGCACGGTGTGCCGCAGGCCCTCCGCGACGTCCTTGCGCAGGGCCTGGGACCCTTCGGGTCGCTCCGGCGCCGGTTCCTTCCCCCGGATGCCGAGCAGGCACAGGGTGGCGACCAGGAAGGTCGCGGCGTTGGCGACCAGTCCGGCGACCGCTCCGAACGCGCCCGCCAGGAGACCGCCGCCGCCGAGCCCGGCGAGCTGCGCGGCCGATTCGCTGCCCTGGAGCTTGGCGTTGGCCTCGGTGAGGTGCTCGCGGGGGACGACGAACGGCACGTACACCCGGTAGGCGATGGAGAAGAAGACGTTCGCGACCCCGGTGAGCAGGGCGACCACGAGCAGCTGCGTCATGGTCAGCACATCGAGCCACGCGGCGGCCGGGACGCTGAGCAGGAGCACTAGGGAGCCCAGGTTGCAGGCCACCATCAGCGGGCGGCGCGGCAGCCGGTCCACCCAGGCGCCCGCGGGCAGCCCGAGGAAGAGCCAGGGCAGCCAGGCGGCCGCGGCGAGGGCGCTCACCCAGAAGGTGCTCGCGTCCAGGGTGACCACCGCCACCAGCGGCATGGCGACACCGGTGATGTTGCTGCCGAAGCGGCTGGTGGTCTCCCCCGCCCACAGGAGCCGGAAGTCGCGCTGTCGCAGCAGCCCGCCCCGGCGCCGCTCGTTCATCGGGTGGCCACCGCCTCGGCGACGGACCCTTCGGGCGGCACGTCGTCGGACGAGACGGCCGCCACCTTGGCGGCCTCGGCCGACAGGCGCTCGGCGGCGTCGGCCCAGCGGGCGCGGCGGGCCGCCGACTCGGCTGTGAGGGCTGCGAGTTCGGTCCGCGCCCGGGCCAGGGCCTGGGCCTGCGCGGTGCCGCCGGGGCCGCCGCCGTGGGCGCAGGCGGCGGCCACGGTCTCCGGGTCGAGCCAGTCGGCCGGGTATCCGGCGGCGGCCGCGGCCACGTCGGGGTGGGCGCGGGCCGCGTCGGACAGCGGCGTACCGCTGTCGAGGGCGCCGAGCACGGTCTCGCCGACCAGGTGGTGGGCGGTGCGGAAGGGGATGCCGTCGACGACGAGGCGTTCGGCGAGGTAGGTCGCCGAGGTGAAGCCCTCCCGGGCGCGGTCGCGCATCCGGTCGCGGTCGGGTTCCGCTCCGTCGACGACGAGCCGGAGCAGCGTCACCGCCCGGGTGGTGTCGGCGAGCCCTGGCCACAGATGGCGGGCGGCCTCGGTGCCGACGGCGATGGCGTTGGTGTAGCCGGCGGTGGACATGGCCGCCGCGGCGCCGGTGAAGCCGGCGAGGGCGGCGGTCGAACGGCCCTGGATGTGTTCGAGCAGGAAGGGGTTGCGCTTCTGCGGCATCATCGAGCTGGAGCCGACCAGGTCGTCGGCCATCCGGAGCAGTCCGAACTCCTCCGTCGTCCACCAGGTCAGGTCGCGGGCCACCCGGGCCGTGAGGACGCCGAGGACGGCGGCGGCGGAGAGCATCCGCAGCACGAAGTCGCGGGAGGCGACGGCGTCGACCGAGTTGGGCACGGCGGCGGTGAAGCCGAGGAGGTCCGCGGTACGGGCCGGGTCCACCGGCACGGAGGTGCCGCCGACGGCTCCCGCGCCGAGCGGGTTGACGTCGATCTCCCGTCCGGCGTCCAGCAGTCCGGCGAGCGAGCGCAGGACGCCGCCGGCGACCCCGGTCAGATAGTGGCCGTAGCTGATGGGCACGGCGGGCTGGCCGTGGGTGTACGCGGGCATGGTGACGTCCCGGTACTCCTCCCCCTTGTCGAGCAGGACCTGGGCGAGTTCGGCCACTTCGTCCAGGAGCTGCCCGTAGGGGCCGCGCACCTTGAGCCGTACGGTGGTGGCGTTGAGGTCGTTGCGGGAGCGACCGGTGTGCAGCACCCCGCCGGTCTCCTGGCCGAGCCGGTCGACGAGCCAGCCCTCGTACGCCAGGTACAGGCCGCGCGGCATGGGGCGGGCCCGTACGGGGGCGAAGTCCTCGGCGCGCAGGGCGTCGACGGTGTCGAGGAGGGCCGCGGCGCGGTTCGCGTCGACGATGCCGCGCTCGGCGAGCATCACCAGATGGGCCCGGTCGACCTCGCTGATCAGCCGGAGTTCGTCGCCCACCGGGTCGCCGTCGTCGGTGCGGTACTGGTCGTAGACGATGCGGTGGGCGCGCGGGTCGAGCCCGGTGCGGAGCCGCCCGGTGTGGACGCCCGCCTCCTGCGTGCCGCTCATGCCGGCACCGCCTCCCTCACCGGCACGCTCGCCGTCACCGGAGTCACCTCTGCCGACGGAGTCGCCTCTGCCAACGGCGTCAGCGCCGTGGCGAGTCCCAGCGTGAGCGCGGCCTCGGCGGCCTCGGCCGAATCCTGCGGAGCGGTACCGGCCGCAATCACATGGCCCACCCGTCCCCGGAAGTCCTCGGCCGGTACGACCGTGGTTCCGGCCGGTCGGTAGAGGGCGGTGTCGACGACACCGGGCACGGCGCGGGCCGCCGCCTCGGCGGCGGCGACGTCCGCGAGGACGCTGTCGGTGCCGGCGGTCAGGAAGCGGATGGAGGCCGCGCCCGCGGCGTCCGGCGTACCGGCGAGGTCGACGTGCTCGCCGAGCGCCGCCCGCACCTGGGCGCCGACCAGGTCGACGCCGCGTGCCCGGCGCACGAGCTCCGGGATCATGCCGCCGGCCAGTCGCGGGTTGACCTCGATGACGCGGGCGACGTCGCCGTCGAGCCGGAGCTCGACGTGGGCCGCGCCCCAGCCGAGGCCGAGGGCCTCGACGGCGCGTACGGCCGTGTCGACGAGGGCGGCGGCCTGCGCGGCGGGCAGGACGGCGGGCACGTCGTGCCCCGTCTCCACGAACACCGGGGGCGCGCCGACGTGTTTGGCGACCGTGACGACGGCCTCGTCGCCGAAGACCTCCACCGAGAACTCGCGCCCGGTCAGGTACTGCTCGACGAGGACCACGCCCGGGGTGCGCAGACCGCGTTCGTTGACGGTGGCGGCCAGCAGGCCCTTCGCGTGCTCGGCCACCTCGTTCCGGTCGCGGCACAGGCGTACGCCCAGGCTCCCCGATCCCTGCACCGGCTTGACGACGACCGGGCCGCCGAGCCACTGGGCTGCGGCGATCGCCTCGGCGACGTCGCCGGCCACCGAGAAGCGGGGCACGGGCACCCCGGCCTCGGCCAGGGTGCGGCGCTGCGCGGCCTTGTCCCGGCAGGCGCGGACGGCGTCGGCGGACGGGCCGGGCAGCCCGAGGCGCGCGGCGAGCCCGGCGGCCGTCGCGACGTAGTACTCGGAGCTGGAGAGCACCCCGGCGACCGGCGCGGCGGCGGCGAGGCCGGTCACGGCGAACCACAGGGCGTCGTCGTCCGCGGTGTCCACGACGACGGTGCGCAGCCCGTCCTCGGCGGCGTACGGGTAGCGGGCGGGGTCGGCGCTCAGGAGGACGGGCACGACTCCGAGGTCGCGGGCCCGGGCGGCGAACTGGCGTCCCGTTCCGGTGGTGTTGGACTCGACGAGGAGCAGCAGCGGGGTGGTCACGACCGGACCTCCGGGGTCGTCAGGTCGCCGAGGCCGTGGGCCTCCCGGGGCATCACGTCACCGAGGTCGGGGACCTCCGGCGTCATCACGTCGTCGAAGCCGCGGCGGGCCCACACCAGACGGGTCCACGAGGACGGGGCGTCCAGCGGGTGGTCGACGGTGACCGGGCCGCCGGGGGTGGGCGCCGGCTCGATGCCCTGCTCGCGCAGCCACTCGGCGTGGTAGACGGTGGACTGGTAGCGGTAGCCCTCGTCGGGCAGCACCATGACGACCTTGCTGTCCGGGTTGCGCGCGGCCCACCAGGAGGCGACCTGGAAGGAGGCGCCGCTGGTGGGGCCCATGAACAGGCCGTGGTTGCGGAAGAGTTCGTGGGTGGCGTGGAAGGCCTCGGGGGCGGTGACCCAGTGCACCTCGTCGTAGGCGCTGTGGCGCACGTTGCCCGGGTGGATGCTGCTGCCGAGTCCGCGCAGGGTGCGCGGTCCGTCGGGCGAGCCGAAGATGATCGAGCCGTGGGTGTCCACCCCGACGAGGTGCAGCGCCGGGTCGGCGGGGCGCAGGGCGGCGGCGAGGCCGCCGGTGGAACCGCCGGAACCGACCGGGCCCACCAGGCAGTCCACGGAGCCGACGGTCTCCCCGATGAGGTCGGCGACCACGGCGTAGGCGCCGGGGTTGTCGGGGTTGTCGTACTGACCGGGGACGAAGCTGTCGGGGTGGAGCCGGCGCAGTTCCTCGACGCGGGCGAGGCGGGCTCCCTGGATGCCGCCGCTCTGCCCGGCGTACTCGACGATCTCGACGGTGGCGCCCAGCATCTCCAGCCGGTTGCGCAGGTCGCGGTCGATGGCGGAGTCGCCGACGATGGTCAGGTCGTAGCCGCGCAGCCGGCACACCATCGCCAGGCCGAGCGCGAAGGTGCCGGAGGAGGTCTCGATGACCCGGCTGCCGGGCCGCAGCAGTCCCGCGGCCTCGGCCCGGTCGATGATGTAGCGCGCCGGCAGCAGCTTCATCAGGCTGAACGCCGCCGCGTAGAGGTTGTCGGTCACCTGGATGATGCGGGGCAGTTCGGTGGCGTCCACCACCGAGTCGTGCAGCCTGCCGACGCCCGCGATCGTGGTCGTAGTCATGTCAGTCACCCGTCGTGAAGATCCACTGCTCGTGGATGCCGATGTTGTGCAGCAGTCGCTGGGCGTGCTCGGTGCGGGCCTCGACCTCGGGGTCGTCGCGGTCGTAGAGGAGCCCGGCGATGTCCCCGCTGTGCGCGGCCTGGATGCCGAGGGCGCCGGTCTCGCGCACGATGGAGCGCAGGCCGTCGAGGCGGGGGATGGGCAGGTGCCGCTGGTTGATGTCGGTGCTGGCGGTGGCGACGGCGCCGACGAGGGCGACGTCCTTGGTGTGGATGGCCTCGCGCAGCATCACCTGGAGTTCGGCGAAGAGTTCGAGTTCGGCGCTGCCGTACTCGGCGGGCGGGAAGGCCAGCGTGTCGACGCCCTTGCCCTCGTTCTCGGGCCGCGAGCCGAAGCCGAGGACCCGCACGGCCGGCATGCGGTACCCGAAGTCCTCGATGACCTTGCCCTCGCGCTGCGCGAACAGCACGGAGCTCTCGTTGAACATCAGGGAGTCGGACGCCGTCTCGGCCCGTACCGCGATCCTGGCGATCTCCTCCGGGGGCAGCGGGGACACCAGGGCGTCCTGTACGGCCCAGACCGCCGCCAGGACGTCGCTCGTGGAGGAGCCGAAGCCGCGGCAGAGCGGTACGTCGCCGGTGAGTTCGAGATGCCCGCCGACCGGTCCCTCCCCGGGCGGGAGGCAGGCCTCCGCGGTGAGCTGGGCGGCCCGTCGCGCCTTGGTCTTCCAGGTCGGGTAGACGGTCAGCTCCTCGCCCCGCGCGGGGATGAACGAGGCCCGGGTGGTGTAGACGGTGCACGGCAGGGTGACCAGTCCCCGGGTGAGCTGGCCCTGGTGCGGAAAGACGCCCTGGAGAATTTCGCCGTGATGTATGGGGGCCGAGGCGACGCCGACCCGCCAACCGGAATGATCCACCATGTCCTTGACTTCCTCTGGGGGCCGGACCGCACCACTCACAGGGCCTGGCCGATCGTGCGGACACCCACACGCTAGGCAGCACGGGGTCCCGGATCCGGCTGGTCGGGCGGCAGTATGCGGGCAGTTCGACGCGCGGCGGGCCGCCGGGGGACGCGCCGGGCCGTCGGGCCGGGTCGCGGGGGGGGCAAGCGTCGGGCGAGCCGTGGCCGGTACGACGCCGGACGCGCCGGGGCCCGTACGGCGGTGGTGCTGCCGTACGGGCCCCGGGCGTCCGGGTGTTCAGATCCGGGCGGTACGGGCAGGCCTCAGGCGCCGGGCCAGGACCCGGCCGATCGCCCGGAGCGGCTCCGCCTCGGTCATCCGGGCGTGCTCGCAGTCGACGGCGAACTCCTCGACCCGTCCGGTCACGTACGGCGCCCAGGCCTCGGCGCCCGACGAGGGAGCCGGCGTGCCGGTCGCGTCGAAGAACACCGCGTCGCCGCCGAACCGGACGTCCGGCACGTACCGGTACCGCATCCGCAGGTTGTCGAGGGTGGCCGCCACGACGGCCGCCGCCTGCGCGTGTTCGAGGGCGCCGAGCACCGGGTCCGACCGGCGCAGCGCGTCGGCGAGCTCGCCGATGTCCGGTGCCGTTTCCGCGCAGCGCACCTCCACCGTCTCGCCGGCGGAGCCGAGCAGGGCGGTCAGCACGTGCCGGCCGTCGATCTCCGGCGCGCGGAACCCGTCGGGCAGCGGATAGGAGTCGAGCAGGGCCAGCAGGGCCACGTCCTCCCCCGCCGCCTCCAGCCTGGCCGCCACGGCGTGCGCGACCAGACCGCCGAAGGACCAGCCGAGCAGGTGGTACGGGCCGTGTGGCTGGATCCTGCGGATCTCGGCGAGGTAGTCGTCGGCCATCTCCTCGATGGAGGACGGCGCGTCGTGCGGGCCGCCGAGCCTGCGGGCCTGGAGCGCGACGACCGGCCGGTCCTGGTCGAGGTGGGGCAGCAGACCGGCGTATCCCCAGCTCACCCCGGACACGGCGTGGACGCAGAACAGGGGCGCTTCGCCGGAGTTCGTCTCCGTGACCGCCCGGATGGGCAGCACGGTGCCGAGGGGGTCGTCGCCGCTGCCGGCCGCGATCTGCTCGGCGAGGAGGGCGGGCGTGGGGCTCCGGAACAGGTCGCTGATGGTGATGCGGGTGTCCCAGACGGCGCGGATGCGGCTGATGAGGCGGGTGGCGCGGAGGGAGTGGCCGCCGCGGTGGAAGAAGTTGTCGTCGATGCCGACGGATTCGAGTCCGAGGTTGTCGGCGAAGAGTCCGCAGAGGA
>NZ_JBHTSA010000144.1:0-4555 GCF_042795405.1 Streptomyces sp. NPDC056480
GGGCCTCCCTCGGTGGGAGGCCCGCCCGGCCGGACTCCGAGGTCTACCGGACGTCGTAGGCGCGGGTGATGGTCTGGGTGACCGCGTTGCCGCGGGCGTCGGTGAAGGAGGCCTTCGTCATGACCTGCCTGCCGGCGGCGCCGGTGTGATCGAGGACGGCCGTCCACGCGCCGCCCCGCTGCTCGGTCGGCGCCTCGGTCCACGTGGTGCCGCCGTCGTAGGAGTAGGACAGCGAGGCCGCCGTGATCGCGCCCGGCGTGTATCCGGCGTGGCCCTCGACCGACAGGCCGACCCTGATGCCGCTCTGCGCGGGCAGGGTGTTCAGTCCGTCCACCGGCAGGTCGTACGCCGGGGAGAGGATGGGCAGACCGCGCGAGTAGACGTCCGGCTCCCGGTGGGAGCGGAAGCTCCACGTGGTGGTGGCCGAGGTCGAGCGCAGCCAGTTGCGGTCCCCGGTGAGGATCTTGTCCAGCTTCTGGGTGAGCTCGTACGCGGCGTCCTCGTCCGGCACCTCGAAGACGCCGTACGGGTAGGCGAGGCTGCCGATCCGCTCACCGTTGCGCTTCAGCAGCAGGTTGCCGAGGTCGCCGAACGATCCGCCGTAGGTCCAGTGGTCGCCGGAACCGTCGATCCAGAGCGCGTTCTGGAAGCCGATCAGGTCGCCCTGCCGCTCGGCGGCCAGGACCGGCCTGCCGTCCGCGTCGCGCGGCGCACCGGGTCGCATGGGGCCGCCGTACCACTCCTCGGCACCGCGCTGCCCGGCCCGGTAGGTGCGCTCCCGGTCGCCCATGAAAGCGGCGAACGGGAAGCTGGTCATGGCGCCGTGGTACCAGGAGTCGTCACCGGTCGTGTAGTAGGCGGTGCGGACGGCGGGCACCTTGATGTCCTTCAGCGCGGCGACGGTGATGAAGCCGCTGTCGCCGCCGGCGGGGCGGACGTGCAGCGCGTCGCGGTAGACGGCCTCCTGGCCCAGGGCCTTCCAGGTCTCCTTCACCTGCGCCAGCTTGGCGTCCTTGGGCCGGTAGACCTGGTCGGAGCGCAGCGGTCCCCTGGTCGGGTACGACAGGTTGTAGACGTACGGGGAGCCGCCCTCGGAACCGATCGCACGCCACGTGGAGCGGAACTCGAAGGTGCCGTCGTCCGCACGCCCGTCGATGTCCGCGTAGAGCTGGTGAATGCTGTTCGGGACGACGAGCGATCCTCCTGTCTGCCACGTGTCGTCCCACGTGCGGGCGTAGCTGAGCGTGGTGCTGTCCACCGTCGAGGGACGGTCGGTCCGCACGCTCAGCCGGTGGGCCTCGCGGGCGTCGAGGACGACGGTGGTGTCACGGGTGATCCGGAACTGCGGCCGCGCCAGGTAGCTGAGCGATTCGGTCGTGCCGCTCGCGTCGTACGACGCGACGAAGCTGTTCAGGGCGTAGTCGCCGGGGCGCAGGCTGAACGTCTGCTCGGCCGCGCCCGCGTTGAAGCGCCGCTCGCCCTTGTCGATGTCGAGATTGACGAGTTCCAGGGAGGAAGGGCCGGTCGCGGGCTTGCCGTTGCGGTCGACGACCTTGATCCGGAGCGTGACCGTCTCGGGCTGGACGTAGAGGGTGAAGGGGACGGAGACGTGCGTGCCGCCGCCGGTGGCCAGGATCCGGCCGGTGATCGCACCGTACTGGGAGTCCTTCAGACGGGCGGTGGGGTCGATCCGCAGCGGCACCCGCACGGTGGCACCCGCGGGGACACTCACCCTGCTGTACGCCGGCTCGGCGATGCGGGAGTGGACGTCGCTGCCGTCGTTGCCGTGCACCCCGCTCACCCTCAGGTTCAGGGTGAGGGCGCGCGTGCCGGTGTTGGTGAAGGGCACCTGCACGGTGGTGCGGTCCGAGGCGTCCTGCGGCCAGTCGTAGCTGCCGGCCTGGACGGCGGGTGCGGCGAGCACCTTCTGGTCGACCGCGCCGAGCACGTCGAGCACTCCGGCGCCGGTCTGGTCGGCGCCGGCGATCCTCCCTCCGGTGCGGGCGGAGGAGACCAGGGCGGACTTGAGCTGCTGCGCCGTCCAGTCCGGGTGGGCCTGGCGGAGGATGGCCGCGGCGCCCGCGACGTGCGGGGTGGCCATGGACGTACCGGACATCGCGCGGTAGGCGTAGACACCCCGGCCGCCCGCGCTCGCCGCCGATATGCCGACGCCCGGCGCGGCCATCTCCGGCTTGAGGGTGCGCGTGACGGCCACCGGTCCGCGGCTGGAGAACCATGCCGTGGTGTCGTCGCGGTCGACGGCGCCGACGGTCAGCGCCTCGGGCACGCAGCCGGGCGAGGAGACGGTCTCGGTGCCGGAACCGGCGTTGCCGGCGGCGACGACGAACAGCGCGTCGCCGGTCCGCGCGAGCTGCTGCGCGGCCTGGGCCACCGGGTCCGTGCAGTCGCCGATCGTGGCGTTGCCCAGGCTCATGGAGACGACGTCGGCCTTCTGGTCGACGGCCCACTGCATGCCGGCGATGACCCAGGAGTCCTGACCGTACCCCTGGTCGTTGAGGACCTTGCCGATGAGCAGGGAGGCGCCGGGGGCGACGCCCTTCATCCGGCCTTCGCTCGCCGCTCCCGACCCGCCGACCGTGGAGGCGGTGTGCGTGCCGTGGCCCACCACGTCGCCGGTGGTCCTGGAGTCGGTGAAGTTCTTCGACGCGGTGACCCGGGTCGCCAGGTCCGGGTGTCCGGCGTCCACGCCCGTGTCGAGGACGGCGACCCTGGTGCCCTTGCCGTCGTACCCGGCGGCCCACGCCTCGGGCGCGTGGACCTGGGCGGTGGACCGGTCGAGCGTGGCCTCGACCTTGCCGTCCAGCCACAGCTTCTTCAGCGTGGAGGCGGAACGCGAGCGGGGGTCGGTGACGTCCCGCCAGAAGGTGGCGGCGGTGTCCTTGTCGGCCTTGAGCGCGACGCCGTCCACCGCCGGGAGGCTCAGGCCGCGGTCGGCTCCGCGCGGCACCGCGGGAGCGCTGTCGAGGACGTTCACACCGGGCTGGTAGGTGGCGATGAGCGGCAGCGCGTCGGTGTGCGCGTCGTCGTATCCCTGGCGGATGAGCCCGGTGACGTTGAACAGTTGCTCGTCGACCGTGCCCTGTGCGATCGCCTGGGTGGCGTCCGCCGGGTAGACGTAGAGGTCCTTGCCCTTCTGGTAGGTCTGGACGGTCGGCTGCGTGCCGTCCTCGCGGGGCAGGACCGCCGCGGAACTGCGACCTGACGGGTCCGTCGTCACCACGACCTTGTCACCGGTGACGAGCGTCACCGTCGCCTGCCTGCCGCCGACCGGGGCGGTCCCGCTGCCGACGACGGGCCTCTTGTCCGAGGGGCGGTCAGGCGGCGAGTCCGCCGCCCCGGAGGGCGCGACCGCGGTGACGGTCAGGACGGCGGCGGTCGCCGCGCCCAGGGCTGTACGCGTGATGGAGCGCATGAATCTCCCACTGGAAACCGTGAACGTGTCGGGATGCAGCTGCAGCCTGGCAGACACACGGATCGCCGAGGGGTGCCGGAGGTGGCGGGTTCCCCGCATGGCGGCTACCCGACACGCGCTTGCATCCGGCAACGCTTCATCCCGCGTGAATCGGGGGCGTACACCGCCGACTCACACCTGTGGCCCGTCGACCGACGGCGGGTCAGAGCCAGCCGGCACGCGCGGCGTACCAGCCGAGTTGCAGACGTGAATCCGCTCCCGCGCGGTCCATGAGTCGGCGGGTGCGTCGTTCCACGGTGCGGATCGAGACATCGAGCTGCGAGGCCACCCGCCGGTCGGAGACCCCCGCGAGCATCAGGGCGAGGACCTCCAACTCCCCCTCGGTCGGCCGGTCGTCGGCCGCCGGCTCCGCACGTACGCCCGTGGAGGTGTCGAACAGCGGCCTGGCCTGGGCCCATTCCCTCTCGAAGAGCTGGACCAGGGCCGTCAGCAGACCGCTGCGGTGCACCACGATGGCGCTCGGCTCGCCGCCGGAGTCCGCCATGTCCAGCGGTACCATGGCGCGTTCCCGGTCCGACACCATCATCTTCAACGGCAAGGACTCGGCCAGGCGGATCTCGAGGCCCGCGGAGATGCCGGCCCTCACGTCCCTCCCCACGCCGGGGCCGTCGAGGTAGTCCTTGGTGGCCACGACCCGGAAGTCGACTCCACGGTCCAGCGCGGAGCTCTCCGAGATGTCGGCGTCCTCGCGGGCCACCGCGCTGGGCTCCCCGACGAGGAACATGAGCAGCTCCCGCTGGGCTCCCCGCTGCAGCTGGTGGAACCGGTGCGCGACCTGCTCCCTGCCGACCACCACCTCCACGACGCTGCCCGCCGGATGCGCGGCGGTGGTGCGGTACTGCTCGGTCAGCATCGAGAACGCGGCCTCGGCCCGGTGAAGCGCGTTGCGCTGCTCGACCAGGAGCGGGGCCAGGGCCACCGAGGGCGGGGTGAGCCGATAACGGGCGGGCGGCCGGGCCGCCCCACCGCCGGAGGGGTCGGGCACCCCGTGGGGGGGCGCGGGGGGGGGGGCCCCCCCCCGCCCCCCCCCGCAGGCCCGGGGGGCCCGGGGGGACACACGGG